>CAIVHI010000125.1 GCA_903905685.1 uncultured Bacteroidota bacterium
ATATAAAATAGCGGCAAGAATTCCACCATTTAATTTGCAGGTAAGGATGGCCTTGAATATGGGTGGCCGAGACGGGCTGAATCAGGAGACAATTTGATGCACCAGCTACCTCGGAAGGAGTTTGCGCGACGGTAGAAAAACGCATTTGAAGCAAATATGAAGAACGGGCACCTATTTATAGCGGATGTGGAGGGCAAAGGTCGCGGGGTGTTCACAGACATACCCATTGACACAGATACGGTGATAGAAGTGGCTCCCGTCATCGTGATGTCGGCTGCCGACCGCATTTTGCTCGACCAAACCTTACTTCACGACTACATCTTTGAATGGCAGCCCGACGGGCAGGAATTGTGCTGCATGGCCTTGGGCTGGGTGCCCATCTACAACCACTCCAATTACTCCAATTGCGAATACGTAATGAACTACGATACTTCCACTATCGTCATCACCACCATGCGCAGCATTGCCGCCGGCGAGGAGCTTACCATAAACTACACGGGCGATTGGGATTCCCAAACCCCGGTTTGGTTCGAGATGAAGGGAGAATGAGTGGGTTACTTTGCCCGCATCTGCAAGTAGAACGCCGCGCTGTCAGGCTTGCCCAGCTTGCGGTAGGCGTCGGCAAGATTGGCTAGATCGGCAGGGGTAATTATGTTGTAGTGTATTTCGGCTTTGTAGCACTTAACGGCATCGGCCCACCGCCCCAAACCTAAAAACGCCATGCCCAAATTGGCGTAGGCGGCCACATAGCCGGGGTTGCGGGAGAGGATGCGGCGGAGGGGGTTCAACGCATTTCCGTAATTGCCCATTTTGAGGTACACGACGCCCAAGTTGTTCAGGTTGTCTTGATCGTCGGGGGCGATGGCGGCCAGCCGCTCCAGCACGCCGGCGGCGGAATCGAGTCGGTTGAGGGATATGCATGCCAGGGCCATGCCCTTTAGGGCGAGCGTGGCATTGGGGTCTTTGGCCAAGCACACGCTATAGCCGAAAATGGCCGAGTCGGGTTGGTTGTCGTCGGCAAAGCACTTGGCCAGGTTGAGTTGGGCGAGGTCGTAATCTGGGCTAATTTCCAGCGTTCTGCGGAATAACGCACGTGCATCCGCATATCGCCTCCGGGCGTAATACATGCGGGCGAGGTTGTAGGCGGCAATGGAGTTGACGGCATTGATGCGCAAGGAAGCCTCGTAATGCGCTTCGGCAGAGTCGGGTTTACCCATTCGCTCAAACACCAGTCCGGCGAGGTTGTGGGCTTCCGCAAAGTCGGGATACATGGTCAAGGCTTGGTGGAGGTAGGCCACGCATTCCTCCATGTGGGTGCCTCCACCACCCGGCGCAGCATCGACGGAGGCACCCATGCCATAAAGGGTCTTGGCCATGTAGTAATTCAAGCGGCAGTCTTTGGGCGATTTGGCGACATCGGCCTTGAAAAGGGTGTATTCCGATGCCCATTCTGCGTTGCGCTGGTGGGTCATGACGAAGAACACGGGTACCGCCAGCAACAACCAGGCACCATAACGGCTTAGTCCCCAAGCATTTTTACCGGTTGAATTGTGCCCACCCGTCGCCAATAACCCGATTGCTAGGCAAAAGCCGACCGATGGAAAAAACGCGAACCGTTCTGCCATTTGCGACCCTACGAGGAAAAACAGGTTGGAAAACAATAGCAATGGTAGGAGGTAGAACAAAGCCGCCAACAAATACCCTATGTGCCGCTGCTTAACGAATCCGAAGATAATGAACCCTACCAATCCCAAGTATACCATGCAGGATACCCATACCGCGAGACTGCCGAAGGTTTGGAAGGGGATGGCGGCAAACGAATAGTTGCAAACCAACGGATACGGAACGATGTGCAGCCACAGGTAATTGCCCAACACGAAAAAGGCAGTGGCATAGCGTGCCGAGGCCGATGGAGGCGC
>CAIVHI010000126.1 GCA_903905685.1 uncultured Bacteroidota bacterium
AATACGGTGAGCAAGAGTTTTCGTCACTCCCCACCCACCTTATTGCTGGGCTTGCTTTCATTCCAAAGCCTATCTAAGGCCGTCACTACGTAGGTGGTGTTTTTGCGCTTGTCGGGGTCGGTATATTCGGTTTCCTGCTGTATGGATACGATGCGGTCGGTGCGCTCCAAGTTCACGGGTTCTTTGTCGGTAAAGCGGTACACCACATATTTCAGGGGCTCTTTCTGCGGGTTTGCGGTCGTCCATTGCAGGGTATTGCCCTTGGCTCCCGGGGCCGCCTTCAGTTGGGGTGCGGCTGGAGCCACGCTGTCTATCCACTTCATGGTGGGCGGCAGGGCGGGGTATGCTGTGAAGTTGGCCGTGATGCTGTCGGCCAATGTTGGGCCAATCTTATCGAAACTCACGGCACTGTAAAAGGAATAGCCCGATGCCGGCGAGCTCTTGCGGATGTCGCGCAATTGCCACATGATTTCCTTCACCGAGTAGCGGTCGGTTTTCTCGGCCAGGTGGTAAACGCCCAGACCATAATAAACATGGCGTTTGTAGGTGTGTTTGTTCCACCAGTCCAACAGCACGGTGAACGAAGCGGCATGGTTGCTGTGCTCCCAATACAGTTGGGGCAGTAGGTAGTCTATCCAGCCACGCTTCATCCACAAGAGCACATCGGCATACAGGTCGTCGTAGCAGGTTTGGCCTGCGTGGGTCTCCGAGCCATCGGCCGGGTCGCGGTTACTGTTGCGCCACACCCCAAACGGACTGATGCCTATCTTCACATAAGGTTTCACCTGCTTCACCGTAGTGTGCAGTTGCGATATGAACAGGTTCACATTGTTGCGGCGCCACTCCTCGCGGTCGTCGCCATTGCCGTATTTCTGGTAGCTCTTGTTGTCGCCAAAGGGAGTCTTGCCAATGCGGTACGGATAGAAGTAATCGTCCAAGTGCACCGCATCGATGTCGTATCGCTCCACCACATCCTTGATGATGCCTATCACATACTCCCTTGCTTCGGGTATACCGGGGTCTATGTAGCTTTTACCGCCATAGTTGATGATCCAGTTGCTGTGGCTGCGGGTGACGTGCTTGGGCGGATTGGGGTTGATTTTGCAATCCATGAGGGCGCGAAACGGGTTGAACCAGGCATGGAATTCCATATTGCGCTTGTGTACCTCGTCTATCATGAACTGCAAAGGGTCGTAGTAAGGGAAGGGGGCTTCGCCCTGCTTGCCGGTAAGGTAGTGGCTCCACGGTTCTTTGTCAGACGGGTAGCAGGCATCGCAGCAGGGGCGAATTTGGACGATAACGGTGTTGCACCCCAGTTTCTTCAGTTTGTCCAGCCGCTGCACAAACTGCTGTTGCTGCTCTATTGCCGGCAGCCCTTGCTTGGACGGCCAGTCTATGTTGGCCACGGTAGCTATCCAAGCAGCCCGAAACTCCCGTTTCGGCGACTGACCGAATCCGGAAGCACAGGTGAGGAGCGGAACAAGGAAAAAGAGTATAAAACGTTTCAAATCAATTACCGGTTAAAACGCGAATTTAGAAGGAATGTGCAAGTATCCAATATCTACCTCTAAAACAAGGCGCATTTTTTGTGTCGGGAAATGCAGGCCTATCGCTAACTTTGATACCTGTTAGTTGTCCTTCAAACATTGTATGATGAGAGCACTCCATTTTTTGGCCGTCCTATTTCTACTTTCCGTATGCACGTCTTGCGGCAACAATGCCGCTACCGCACAGACCGCAGGCATCAAAGAATCGATATCGGTAGACGACTTTGAGAAGAAGCTTGGTGCAACCCCCAATGCCCAGCTCATAGATGTGCGCACGCCCGAGGAATTTGCATCGGGCCACGTAAAGAACGCAGTCAACATCAACTACAACGCACCCGATTTTGCCGAGAAAGTATCCCGGCTCGACAAGTCGAAACCCGTATTGTTGTATTGCCTGTCAGGTGGGCGTAGTGGGGCCGCGGCCACCAAGATGCAGGAAATGGGGTTTGCTGCAACCTATAATATGGCCGGCGGTATGATGAAGTGGCGTGGTGCCGGCAAGCCGGTAGATATGGCAACCGATGCCCCGAAGGCCGGCGGCCTTTCGGTAGCCGACTTCGAGCACGTAACCGCCGGGCCGGGATATGTGTTGGTAGACTTTGGTGCCAAGTGGTGCGAACCCTGCAAAAAGATGATGCCCCACTTGGAGCAACTTGCCGAAGAGAAGAAAGGCGCGTTCAAGCTCATTAAGGTAGATGTGGACGAGAATAAGGCCCTGGTCGATTCCAAAAGCATATTGAGCATCCCCCGGCTCGAACTCTATAAAGACGGCAAGCGCGTATGGAGTCATGATGGCTACATCGAGATGGATAAGCTGGTTCAGGAGACCGGATTATAGGTAAAGCCGTGTCGCCCCTCACAAAAATGTTGATTGTGAAAGGTTCGGACATTGGAATTTAAGGAAAAAAATAATCTGATATGTCGCTGCTTTTTTCGCCTTTCCACTTGCGGGGCATCATTTTGAAGAACCGCATTGTGGTTTCGCCCATGTGCCAATACGCTGCTGTAGATGGATTGGCCAACGATTGGCATTTGGTGCACTTGGGTAGCCGTGCCGTAGGTGGTGCTGCACTGGTGCTTACCGAGGCCGTAGCCGTGGAGCCCAAGGGACGCATCTCTCCCGCCGATTTAGGTTTGTGGAATGACGGGCAGATTGAGCCATTGCGGCGCATCACCCGATTTATAGAAAGCCAAGGTGCAGTGCCCGGCATTCAGCTTGCGCACGCGGGCCGCAAAGCCAGTGTGATGCCGCCTTGGATGGGCGATTCCCCCGTTACTCTTGCCGAAGGCGGCTGGGTGCCCGTGGGCCCCACCGACGAGCCTTTTCAACCCGACGGCCTCAGGCCAATGGCATTGTGCACCGACGAGATTGCCGAGTTGGTGGCTGCATTTGGGGCGGCAGCCTCCCGAGCCTGTAGGGCCGGTTTCAAAGTCATAGAGATACACGGTGCCCACGGCTACTTGGTGAACGAATTTATGTCGCCATTGGTAAATAAACGAACCGACGAATATGGGGCCAGCTTCGAAAACCGCCTCCGGTTTTTGAAGGAGGTTGTGGCAGCCATACGCAGCAATATCCCAACAGACATGCCATTGCTGCTGCGAATTTCGGCAAGTGACTGGCATGAAGACGGTTGGCAAGTGTCTGACTCTGTGCGGCTGGGACATATGGCCGCCGAAATGGGTATCGACCTAATCGACTGTTCATCGGGTGGGAGCATTCCCGGTGTCAAGATCCCCGCCAAGCCCAACTGCCAGGTGCCGTTTGCCGAAGAAGTGCGGAAGGCCGGAATTCCAACGGGTGCCGTGGGCATTATAGTAAACGCCCAACAGGCAGAAGAAATTTTGGAGCAAGGTTGCGCCGACCTCATTTTTATGGCTCGAGAGTTGCTTCGTAATCCCTACTTCCCCCTCGCGGCCGCTGCGGAGCTTGGCGATGAAGTGGCTTGGCCGGTTCAATATGAACGTGCAAAGCGGGTGGTGAAGAAGTAATTGCGTGCATTGGCGCCGGTTGTGGAAGTGAATTCTGAGGGTGATTGTCGCGAATAGCCTACACGCGCTCGGCATTTGCCGAAAGCATGAATTACTTTTGCCACAAATAAAGGAAATCAAAAAATGACCAGACGCCCTTTCGGAAAACTCTCCATTGCGGTTTTGATACTCGTGGGTTGGTCCTGCGGTATGTCCAAGCATGCCAAGACGGGCAATGCTGCTCCCGGGGTATGGGCCGCTCAGCCGGTAGATATCGATGGTGACAGCAAGGAATGGCCCTCGCCCTATCCCAACTACGATGCAAAAGGCAGGATGGCCTATGCCACATCTAACGATAACGACTACCTGTATGTAACGATGGAGACGGGCGATGAGCTGACCCAAATCAAGGTGCTCAAGAACGGCCTCACGATGTCGATTGATACAGGTGGCGGAAAATCGCCCCAATTCATCATCAATTACCCCATGCCCAACGACAACAGCACTTTCGACATGACGAAGGCCGACATGAAGGTGAAGAATAATGAATATGGCGGGGTGCCGAGCAAGCAGCAGTTCCAAAAGCTGAAGAAGGGCGTAGATGCCGCTACGCAATATGCGCTGGAAGGCTTCGGATCATGTTCGGGAGGATACAATGTAAACCAAACCGCTCCTTGCGGCGTTAAAGTCAGGCTGGGTTTGGATGCATATGGAGAATTGGTTTGGGAAGCCGCCATTCCGTTGAAAGCCCTATACGGCACTACGGAAACAAAGCCGGGCGCACGCACCCCTGTGTCGGTATGCTTTGCAACCAAGGGGATGAAAAAGCCCGATGCCAAGACCGATGAAAGCAGTTCGACGAACATGGCCAGCAACGGTATGTCGGGTTCGGGCATGAACAACCCCGGCATGAGGGGTGGCAATGCGCGACGCAATACGGGGGTGAAGTCGGCGGCAGAAGACCCTATGGCTCACTTATATGAGAGTACCAAGACGTGGAAGTTCTTCCGCCTGGCCGATAAACCCTGATTGCAGTAAAGCATAACCACCGGCAACAGGTTTTGGGGCAGTTCATCGATATTCATTCCCATCCACCAGGCCACCGTGAGCCGGGTACTTTGACTGTAGTCAGCCGGTATGACGGTTTCGAGGAGATGGCGGTTAGTTCCGGTCTTTATTCAGTCGGTCTGCATCCATGGCATTTAACCCACGCGCATGCACAGTGGGATGCATTCGCGCTGGTGGCGAGGCATAGCCATGTGGTTGCAGTGGGTGAGTGTGGGCTCGACCGTCTGTGCACCACGCCTTGGGTGCTACAGCAGGAGCTGTTTGCCGCCCAAGTAGACTTGGCGGGCCGGCTAGGCAAGCCGCTCATCATTCATTGCGTTAGGGCTTTTGGCGAGTGCCTCGCCATGTTGAAGCCCGCCGCTGTGCCGTTTGTGGTTCATGGGTTCAATCGGAATGAGCAAATAGCACGGCAGGTGCTTGATGCGGGTGGCGCCCTATCGTTTGGTGCCGCAGTGCTGCGCAACCCTCTTCGCTTGGCGGAGGTGGTGAGGCTGGTGCCCGACGACCGCCTTTTCTTGGAGACCGATGAAGCCCATCTTGCGGTGTCGGCGATTTACACGGCCGTTGCTGCCATAAGGAATACCCAAAAGGAAGCACTTATTTTGCAGATAGAATCGAATTTCAACGCTATTTTCAAGTTGCCATGAATGATACAGCCTGGTTGGGGCGCACCGAATTACTGGTAGGGCGCACCCGGCTCGAAAAACTGATGAACGCCCATGTGCTCATAGTGGGGATGGGTGGGGTAGGCTCATTTGCGGCCGAGTTTGTGTGTAGGGCAGGTGTGGGCCGCATGACCATTATAGACGGTGACGTTGTAGACCCTACCAACCGCAACCGCCAGTTGCCCGCCTTGGCCACCACTCATGGACAGTCTAAAGCAGCGTTGATGGGGGAAAGGCTCCTTCAAATCAATCCGGAGTTGAACCTTACCGTGCTGCGGGAGTTTGTTATGCCGGACCGTGTGAACAGCCTCTTGGATGGCGAGCCGGACTACGTAATAGACGCGATAGACAGCCTCACCCCCAAAATCACGTTTATCCGTGCGGCAGCCGAGCGCGGGCTTAAAATAGTGAGTTCCATGGGTGCCGGTGCTCGTCTGGACCCTACCCAAGTAACGATAGCCGATTTGGCAAAGACCTACAATTGCCCTTTCGCCCAGCAAGTGCGCAAACAATTGAAACCCTATGGCATCCGTACAGGAATCAAGGCCGTGTTTTCGCCGGAGCCCATTATCAAGGAATCGTTGATGATGGTTGAAGGAGCGATGTTCAAGAGGTCGGCCTATGGCACCATTTCTTATCTGCCTGCCACCTTCGGGGCTGCGGCGGCCTCGGTCGTTGTGCGGGAAATTGTCGAGTTGTAATATGGGTATTTCCGGCATCAACGGCTGTTTTTCGGGTGTTTGTATTTTGGGTAAAAGATTAATCTATTGTTATTTGTGACGGTTGCATAAGCTATTGCCTGATTTTTACACTTCTAACGCCCAACCTTTCTTAATTTTGCGAAATATATTTGCATGTTTTTGCAACTGGTTTTGGAAAAAAACCGGTTTTTTCGGATAAAATTATTATATTCGTGCAAAATACCTTCCCGATGAAACTTGTCAAACTAGACCGTTGAGACGGGGAATTTATTTTAAATCAGTGTATGGCTAATATATTAGTTGTTGAGGATGATGAAATTATGTTGAAGGCCATTAAAAACATCTTGAGTAAAGATGGTTATAATGTGATTTTGGCAAAAAACGGGAAGGAGGCATTCGACAAATTGGAGCATGCCGATTACGACCTCGTTTTGTCTGACCTCATGATGCCTTATGCCAACGGACTGGAAGTGATCAGTCGGCTACGAAACGACCCGGCGAAAAAACACGTCAGCATCATCATCGTGTCGTCTGTTGGGAATGAAGAAACCATAACGGAAGCCTTCAGGCTAGGTGCAGATGATTATCTGAAAAAGCCCATTATGGCCGGCGAATTGCTGATCAGGATACGTAAACTGTTGGCCAACAGGACGGTAAGGCATAGTTTGTAAACAAAAAACGCTTTCGGTAGATGTGGAAGGATCTTTCTGACCTATTGTGGCAGGCTTACGAACAATTCGGGTTCCTCCCCCTGTTTATTCAGATAGCCCTTATTTTCATCGGTCTTGCCATTCTTGCTACGCTGGTTGCTTACGGCAGTATCCTGTTTAGGCGGTGGCAGGGCTACGTTTATGAAAAACGGGTGAACTTCATCACGCCCAAGATCGAAGACATGATTACCGAGCAGGTGCTGCTCAATGAGCAATTGGGTAGTGTTCCGGTAGACGACATCGAATTCGACCCTGTTCCCCTTTCCGACAAGATTTACAAAAAGCCTTGGGTAAGGCAGATAGTTATAGATGTACTCATCCAGTACCGGAAAAATTTCAGGGGTGAAGTGGGCGACCTTTTGCGCAAGCTGTATATCGATATGGGGCTCCCGAAGGATTCATTCGACAAGATGAAGACATTAAAGTGGGAGCGTAAAATCAAGGCGGTGATGGAGTTGACTCAAATGGACATCCCCATTTCCGACGTAACCATCCTGCCACTTACCAACAGTCAGAACCCGTCTTTGCGTGCGGCGGCCCGAAATGCCTATATCCAGCTCAGTAAAAACGACCCATTCAAGTTTTTCGATATTGCAACCGAGCCGCTTCTCCCATGGGACCAGCTCGATATGTTCCGCATCATCACGACCACCAAGGACATCCAGATTCCTAATTTCTCGCGTTGGGTGAGCTATTCCACCAATAAAAGTGTGGTTTCGTTTTGTTTGAAACTCATTGCCCACTACGACCAAAAGAGCGCGATACCTGCGGTGATGGATCTGTTGAACAACAAAGACCACTACTTTAGGGCAGACGCCATTACCTGCCTCGGCAAGTTGTCGGCCGAGATGGCCGAAGTGAGGCTGGTGAAGATATACGACCACCAGCCACTCATATGCCAAATAGAAATTTTGAGGGCAGTTGGACAAATCGCATCGGGCAAGTATCTGGAATTCCTGAAACACGAATTTTCTTACTCTTCCAACTTCGACATACGGATGAACGCTGCACGCGCCATCATCAATCACGATTCCGACGAATCTCGGGTAATCGTAAACGAACTGATGAACACCACGTATGAGGAGAACCGCATCATTATCAAGCACTGCCTAAACCCGCTTATCAAGTAGCTATGTTTCATTGGTTGAACTGGGGTGACGTTATGTATTTCCTGTCTGGCTTCTTCGAAGCCACAGTATATACCTATGGCGTTATCCTGCTGCTGCTTTATGCAATGCTTGCCATATTGTCGTTCACCAACATCAGGCTCTACCAAAAAAAGGATAGCTATACCGACTACAAGGTTATCGTGGGTTCGCCATTGGCACCCGGTGTATCCGTAATCGCTCCGGCATTCAATGAAGGCCTTACCATTATCGACAACGTCCGCTCACTGCTCACGTTCGACTATCCCAAGTATGAAGTCATCATCATCAACGATGGTAGTACGGATGACACACTTGAAAAAGTGGTTCGGGAGTTTTCCCTCGAAAAAACGGATTTTGCCTACAACGAGAAAATCAAGACCAAGGAAGTGCGGGGCATTTATAAGTCCACCGACGAGGCTTATGCCAAGCTCATCATTGTTGATAAGGAAAACGGGAAGGCAAAGGCCGATGCGACGAATGCAGGCATCAATGCATCTTCGTTTCCCTACTTCCTTTGTACGGACGTTGACTGTATCCTGCACGAGCAAACCCTGCAACGGCTGGTGCGGCCCGCAATGGAGGACGAAACTAAGCGCGTGATTGCGGTTGGTGCCACGTTGCGCATAGCCAATTCCTGCGAAATCGAGAACGGCGTTATCACTAAAATCAATGCACCCCGGCCTTTCCTGGCCCGTTTTCAGGAGATGGAATATATCCGTGCGTTCGTGTTGGGCAAAATGGGCTGGAGTTTGATCAATGCCGTACCCAACGTATCGGGCGGGTTGGGCATGTTCGATAAGGAAATTGTAATTAAAGCGGGTGGCTACGACCCGGCATCATTTGGTGAGGACATGGAGTTGATGATGCGCATGAACCGGTACTGCTACGACAACAAGATTCCGAGTGCCATACGCTACATCCCGACTACGCTTTGCTGGACGGAAGGACCGACATCTTTGAAAGTATTCATGCGTCAACGCACCCGTTGGGGGCGCGGCCTTTACCAACTCATGCTTGCACACCGCAAGATGTTCATGAACCCCAAGTATGGTATTGTGGGCATGGTGGTGTTTCCCTACAACTTCCTGTTTGAGTTGATGGCGCCCGTGGTGGAATTCCTGGGCATTATCTACTACATCCTCCTGATAGTATACGGACAAGTAAACTGGCCGTATGCCATCATCCTGCTGATATTCGTTTATACCTATTCCATCGCCATTTCTACCCTTGCGATATTGTGGGACCACATCAATGCAAAATATTATAATAATATTTGGGATGTGCTGCGGGTGAGCTCGATGGTGTTGATAGAAATGCTGTTTTATCACCCGCTGATTGTAGTTTTTGCACTGCGCGGGTATTTCTTCCAAATGATCAACAAAACCCATACTTGGGGCAATATGCAGCGTAAAGGGTTTCAAAAAAAGGGAGCCCCCAAGCCTGCGGCAGCCTAAAACTTTTTGCAACGCATGGAGGCAATCAGGAATTTTTTCAGTGGCGGGTCTTTCTGGGACGTTGTAGGCACCTTCTATCAGGGTGCCGTGTTCCTTTATGGCACATCGTTGCTGCTTGCCTATGCCATGCTTGCCGCCATGTCGTTGATTTCCATCCGCAACTACATGAAGAAGAATGCCTCGGTCAATTACGAGGTCATTGTGGAGTCTCCATTGGCGCCCGGCATATCGGTTATTGCACCGGCATTCAACGAGGGGGTTACCATTATCCAAAACGTTCGCTCGCTACTCACGCTCAACTACCCCAAATTCGAGGTCATCATTATCAATGATGGGAGTACCGATGACACCCTTGAAAAACTCATAGACGAGTTTCAGATGATACAGGTAGACTATGCCTACCGCCAAAAACTGAACTGTGAGCCCGTGAAGCGGGTATTCAAATCGACCAACCACGCTTACGACAAGCTGATGGTGATTGATAAAGTGAACGGGAAAAGTAAGGCAGACGCATCGAATGCAGGCATCAATGTGTCTACTTACGAATACTTTC
This sequence comes from uncultured Bacteroidota bacterium, assembly GCA_903905685.1. GTDB lineage: Bacteria > Bacteroidota > Bacteroidia > Chitinophagales > Chitinophagaceae > CAIYTT01. The sequence continues at coordinate 9,818 of CAIVHI010000126.1, forward strand.
TGTGTACGGATGTGGATTGCATCTTGGATAAAGACACCTTGATCAAATTGATCAAGCCCTTTATGGACCAGGAAACCACGAAGATAAAAGAAATTGGCGACCCATGTCCGGAATGCGGCTATGTGCATATTCAGGAAGTGCACAAGCGGGTGATAGCTACCGGAGCCACTTTGCGCATGGTGAATTCCTGCGAGGTGGACGAAGGGTTGCTTACCCGGGTGAGGCCGCCCGTACGCTTCCTCCCCCGTTTTCAGGAAATGGAATACATCCGTGCGTTCGTATTGGGGAAGATGGGGTGGGACCTCATCAACAGCGTACCCAACGTATCGGGAGGTTTGGGCATGTTCGACAAGGAAATTGCGGTTATGGCCGGCGGCTATGATCCCAAGTCGTTTGGAGAAGACATGGATTTGATTACCCGGATGTGCGCCTTCATGAAAGACAACAAGCGGCGGTATTCCATCCGTTATGTGCCTATCACGTTATGTTGGACAGAAGGCCCCACTACACTGAAGGTGTTCGGCCGGCAACGGTCGCGGTGGGCGCGCGGGTTGGCCCAAATCATGACTACACACCGTAAAATCATCGGCAACCCCCGTTATGGGCGTTTGGGTATGATTGTGTATATCTACAACTTCCTATTTGAGCTGTTGGCCCCCATCATCGAATTCACGGGTATCCTGTTTTACATTTATCTCATCATTACCGGACAGATAAACTGGCCTTTCGCCATCATCCTCATCGTATTCGTTTATACCTACTCGGTGGCCATCACGACCATGGCGTTGTTGTGGGACCAGGTAACGTTTAAGTATTACAAAACTTGGAAGGAAGTAATAGGGCTTTGCATGATGGCGTTTTTGGAGCCTTTCGTATATCACCCTTTAATTGTATTTTTCTCCATTAAAGGTTACTTTAACTTTATCACGGGACGAAAGCACGTGTGGGGTAACATGCAGCGGCAGGGCTTCGGCACCGCGCAGAAGAAAAAGCCTTAACCTCGAGGCGGCCCGTATGCGGTTGTACAGGAAGCCCCAAAAACTTGATGTAATGAAATACTTGATTCGGATACTTTCTATCATACTGGCAATGGGTTGCGGGTGGCAGGCCCATGCCCAATGGATGACCAAGACCATTTCGTCGGACGATCTCTATAAAATGGCCAAACGGGATATAGACTTGAAGAGGTATCAAAAAGCCATTAACGAGTGTAGGCTTGGTCTCAACGAGAGCCCCAAGAACATGGATCTCCACCTCCTGCTTGGGCGGGCCTACTCCTTGGCCGGCAAGCTGGACAGTGCCCGAGACGAGCTGAACTATGTGCGCGAGCGCAACCCGAGATATCGTGACGTTTACATTTACTTGGTGAACCTTGAAGCCGTGGCCTGTAACTATCAGCAGGCCATTGAGTATGCCGATGAAGGGTTGAAATATTTCCCAAACGATCGCGACCTCTTGCTTAAAAAGCTCGACATCTACATTAAGCAAGGCGACTGGGTGGAGAGCGACCGTATGGCGGCCTACATCTTCGACCACTATTCCTCCGACCCCTATGTGCGCAGTATTTATATTGAATACAAGCTGTCGTTGGCACGCCATTACTACACCCATGGATTTGTGGACATCGCATTGCGGGCTTATGAATCGGTGCTGGAGCAAGACCCGATGAATAAAGAGGCTCTGGATGCCATTTACAACCTTGATGTTAAGACCGGCAATTATGCCAAATCGCTCACGTCCATCAACCGTGCGTTGCTTGCAAACCCCAACTCCTACGAGTTGCTGATGAAGAAACTGGCGATTTTGGAGGCGATGTCGCTGTATATAGAGGCCATAGATATTGCCGACAAACTGCAAAAGCTTTATCCCGGCAATGGAGAAGTGATAAGGACCAATGCCTATATCAGGATTGAAGCCGGCAGATACTATATGAAACAAGATCCGCTATTGCTGTTCGAATCGGTATTGGATAAGGAGCCTACCAATATGGACGCCCTTACCTACGTCATCAATATTTCATACAGCCGTGGGCTACTGCCCGAAGCATTGCAATGGGTGAATCAGGCACTGCGCCGCGCGCCGGGCAGCCGCGAACTGCTGCTCAAGAAATTGGGGATTTTGGAGAGTATGGAAAATTGGGGCCAAGCAGCCTCGGTGGCCGAGATGCTCTACAAGAGCAACCCCACACAGCAAGACCGCGACCATTTGCTGGAACTGAAAAACCTGAGCGCCCGCAGCTATATGGCCGATGACGAATACGACAGCGCCATTGTATGCTTGAACACCGTTTTGTCTTACGACAAATCCAACATGCAGGCGGTCAATTACTTGATTACCATATACTCCACCCAGAAAAAATGGGATGAAGCACTCCGAGTGGTGGATGAGGGCTTGAAGAGCCATCCCGATAATGAGGGGCTGACGTTTCGGAAAGTAGGTGTCCTCGATGGCTTTCAACGCTATAATGACGCGGCAGCGCTCGCCAAGGTGTTGATGGAGAAATATCCTAAAAACAAGCGTTACGTCATCAGTTTCATCGAAGAAATACTTGCGGCCGGACGGCAGTCCATGCAGTTTGACGAATACTATGCGTCGGCCCAAATTTTGCGCCAAGCGCTTGATGCCCAACCGTTCAATATAGACGCCCTGAACTACATGATTAATTTGGAGACTGCCGTAAAACAGTATGACTCCGCGCTTTACTATGTAAATCAGGCCCTTACCTATTATCCGAACTCTAAGGATTTCAAGTTCAAACAGTCCATCGTTTATGCCGAAGCGCGGGAGTACCGCTCGGCCTACGAGATATCGGGTGCGCTTTACCGCGAGAACCCATTCAATAACCGGTTTCGGTCGGCCTATGTGGAACAGTTGTTGGCATCGGGCAAGCAATATCTCAACAACAACGTTCCCGACAGTGCCTTGGTGGAGTTCAATAAAGCCATGGCGGTTGCGCCGAACGATACCCTAACCATGTATTACACCATAGCCTTGCTTAATGACGGCAAGGAATATGACAAAGCGTTGGAATTGGTGGCCAAGGGTAGACGAACTTACCCGTTGAACACTTACTTCATCCTTAAACGTGCCAACATCATGGAGGCCCAAAAAAACTACTTGGAGGCGTGGAAGTCTATGGATACCCTATCTAAAATGGGGCCTATGGAGCAAAAGTATATTGATTATAAGGAGTTGCTGTTCAGTAAGACGCTGGTAAACGAAATCGGGCTGCTTTACCTCAACTCCACCTTCGACCCTCAAACTACGATAGGCAACAACTCCAACAGGCGCATTGCAACGCTGCAATACTCTCATAAGTATGACAAAGGTGTAGTGACACTACGCATGAACTATGCAGGCCGTATCACCGGTTCGGGCTTCCAATATCAAATAGAAGGTACGCGCACCCACTCGCCCAAGTGGTATTCCTACGGGGTGTTCGGCTACTCCGACAATCCACTCATCTTCCCCAAAGTCATGCTGGGTTATTCATTGTTTCACAGCATGAAGCGGAGCTATGACATCGAAGTAGGCGGTCGTTACTCCAACATCGATAGCGACAATACCTATTCCGCATTGGCGGCCATATCGAAGGAGAAAAACGACTTCTACTTCACGGGTAAGGGCTTCCTCACCGAGTTGACGAATGGGCCGCACAAATACGGGCCGTATCCATCGTTGGTACTCAGCTCCCGCTATTATGTGAACGACTTGCACTCCAACTTCTTCTCGGCATTTGTGGGCTACGGTAATGCTCCCGACGACCTTAGCCGCATCTTGGAGTACGCCAACTATCAGAATCAATACTTCACAACTGTGTCGGTGGGTGCCGGCTACCAGATGGTGGTGCATTATAGAACGACGCTCGTGCTCTCCTACACTTGGTACAACATCGAGTTCAACCTCAAACCTGTGGAATACCGAAACCAGTACGACCTCTTTATGGGAATACTGCATAAGTTTTAGTGGAGGGCTGAGTGGGTCATGGGTGCGGATTTTAGGGAATGGAACACACAACTTCTTTCCCACTACACCCTAACTTTGTACCTATAGCCGCAGGGACGGCATCTCCGCTATGACACACCGTCTGATATTCTTTTTAATGTGCCAATGCCTATGGGCAGTACATGGCTTTGCCAAAGAAGTGGTGATAGCCGATAACGGGCGTTCTCCCTACAAAATCGTGATACCGGCAAATGGCTCGGGGTCTTGCAAGAAGGCGGCAGATGTGCTGCACGATTATATTTTGCGCATTTCAGGAGCCGATTTGCCTGTAGCGACAGAAGGCAAGCGCTTACCCGAACATTTTATCGCTGTAGGAGGTATTTCGGCAGCATCGGGGAAAATAAGCTTGGAAGGATTACTTGCCGATGCATTCCAAATTTTGGCTGCTGATGGCAATGTTTATATTAATTCGGTCGCGCCTGATGGCTTGCAACATGCCGTGTACTATTTTCTGGAAAAATATGCCGGTTGTACCAATCTGGCGGGAGTAGTTACACTGCCAAAAACCAAGAGCATCTCCATTACTGACGGTACGAACGACAAGCAGGTGCCCGCGTTTCAATATCGAGAAGTATACTACCCTGCCGCCAAAGACCCGGAATATTGCGCCATGCATGGCCTCCAAAAGTTTGAGGATTTATGGGGCCTTTGGGGGCACAGTTACGACAAACTGGTGCCTGCCAAGACCTATTTCCGCACCCACCCCGAATATTATGCGCAGGTGGCCGGCAAACGCCAAGCCACTCAACTGTGCCTCTCCAACGAGAACGTGTTCAACATTGTGGTGGCAACACTCCGAAAGAAAATGGAGGATAATCCCGATGCGGTATACTGGTCGGTGAGTCCGAATGACGATATTGGGTACTGCGAGTGTGAGAAATGTAAAGCCGTCGACGACCGCGAGGGCGGCCCGGCCGGCTCGCTCATCACCTTCGTAAACCGGGTGGCCAAACTGTTTCCCGAAAAGAAGATAACTACGCTTGCCTATGGCTTTACCCACCGTGCGCCAAAATCGCTGGTGCCGGGAGCGAATGTGTATGTATTCCTGAGCGACATCGATGCCTATCGCGACAAGCCGCTGGCCGAGGAGGGCTCGGCGGCGGGCTTCCGCAACGACCTTAGGGCGTGGCGCGCCCTCACCCCCAATATCTACGTTTGGGACTACATCACCGAATTCACCAACTACCTTGCTCCGTTCCCCAACTGGAACACCCTGCAGGCCAACATGAAGTTCTTTCGCGACAATGGCGTTAAGGGCGTTTTCGAACAAGGCAGCGGCGACACCTACAGTGAATTTGCCGAACTGCGCAGCTACCTCACCGCCAAGCTGTTGTGGAACCCCGATTGCGATATAGAGGCATTGCGGGCGCAGTTTCTGAAAGAATATTATGGCATTGGTGCCGCTCCATTCATCAAAAAGTATATGGACTTGATTGCCGAAAAGATGACGGCATCCAAACGCAAGCTGGACATCTACGGCAACCCCGTGAATGAATTCGACTCCTACCTCACGCCCGACCTGATTGAAACCTATGGCGGCCTGTTCGACAAGGCGGAAGCGGAGGCTGAGGCCGACCCGGAACGATTGGAGCGGGTGGTGCGGTGCAGGTTGCCTATAGAATATACCGTATATCAACAGGCCCGTTTTTATGGCATAGAGAAGCACGGCATCTTCGTGAAGAGCGATGAAGGTGCATGGGCCGTAAGGCCGAGGATGCGCGAGAAACTGGCGGCCTTCGTGGCATCCTGCAAAAAATGGGGCGTGACCGAACTCTCCGAGGGTGGCTTATCACCCGATGATTACCAAGCAGATTGGAAAAAGATTTTTGACGGAGGCGTTACCCCCAATAAGGCTTTGGGTGCCAATGTGACGCTTGCGCATCCATTTGCACCCGACTATCCCGCCAAGGGCAACCGCACACTCACCGACGGCAACCCCGGCTATGCCGACTTCAGCTACAATTGGTTGTGTTTTTACGGGGTGCCCATGCAGGCAACGGTGGACTTGGGCAAAGCCACTGCTTGCTCCACCATCAGCTTCCATTTCTTGGACGACCCGAGGCATTGGATATTCCTGCCCTCGAAGATTGCAGTAGAAGTTTCGCAGGACGGCAAGAAGTATAAGCCGGTGGCAACGCTGCACCCACAGGAGCAAGAGGAGCACTACAATATGACTGTAACGCCGTTTCAAGCCGCAGTGCCCGCCGGCAATGTTCGGTATATCCGGGTTACCGCCGACAATTTGGAGGCACTACCCGAGTGGCGGGTCCGCCCCAATAAGAAGCCGATGATAGCCTGCGATGAAATTTTCGTGCAGTAGTGCAGGTGCAAAACGAAGTGTCCAGAATGTCGGGAATCGAGTACCAGGTGGCAAAACGGGCGGAAATTCGGCCCCTTTTTAATATTATTTAATGTTTTTATAACACTGTTTTTGCCGACATGCCCGCGCAAGATGGGCATTTTTTTGCGTACCTTTGCCGGCCAAATGGATAAAGCCTTCCGCTTTTTATGTCGGAAGGCTTATTTTTAAAGGTTATAACAAATTAAAATACCGGCCCTATTGGCGGCCAAATTACAAGTTATGGATATTCGCAACATTGCCATTATCGCACACGTAGACCACGGTAAGACGACGCTTGTCGATAAAATCCTGCATACTACCAACGTGTTCCGCGACAATCAGCAGACCGGGGAGTTGATCATGGACAATAATGACCTCGAACGCGAACGCGGCATTACGATTTTGAGCAAGAACGTCTCTGTGACCTACAAAGGCGTAAAGATAAATGTGATAGACACTCCTGGTCACGCCGACTTTGGCGGTGAGGTGGAGCGTGTATTGAAAATGGCAGATGGTGTACTCCTGCTTGTGGATGCATTTGAAGGCCCTATGCCCCAAACGCGTTTCGTACTCCAGAAAGCATTGAACCTCAATCTGCACCCCATCGTAGTTATCAACAAGGTAGACAAACCCAACTGTCGCCCCGACGAAGTGCATGATGCCGTTTTCGAACTGTTTTTCCAGCTTGACGCCACCGAAGAACAGCTCAACTTCCCAACCGTATACGGTTCGTCCAAGCAAGGCTGGTTCAACACCTCGCTCGAACCCACTACCGACATCAGCATACTGCTTGATACGATATTGGAAAAAGTGCCCCCGCCAACCGTTCGCGAAGGCACGATACAACTTCAAATCACCTCACTCGATTATTCATCGTTCCTTGGCCGTATCGCCATCGGTAAAATCACCCGCGGCACTATTCGCGAAAACCAACCCGTAACCCTTTGTAAGGTGGACGGGACCTTTACCAAGAGCCGCGTAAAGGAACTTTACGTGTTTGAAGGTATGGGCAAAAAGCGCGTTACCGAAGTGGTATGCGGCGATTTGTGCGCTGTAGTAGGTATCGAGGGCTTCCAAATTGGCGAAACCATTGCCGATGCCGAAAACCCCGAAGCTCTCGAAATCATCCCGATTGATGAGCCTACCATGAACATGCAGTTCTCCATCAACAACTCGCCCTTCTTTGGTAAGGAAGGCAAGTTTGTGACGAGCCGCCACATCAGGGACCGCCTCATGAAGGAACTCGAAAAAAACCTTGCCCTCCGCGTTGTTGAAACCGACGATGCCGACAAATTCTTGGTTTATGGTCGCGGCATCCTCCACTTGAGTATCTTGGTTGAAACCATGCGTCGTGAAGGCTACGAATTGACTGTTGGTCAACCTCAGGTAATTACAAAGGAAATAAACGGACATAAGTGCGAACCTTATGAAGTACTGGTGGTGGACGTGCCATCCGAATTCAGCGGTCGCGTTATCGATTTGGTGACGCAGCGCAAGGGCGAAATGCTGGTGATGGACACCAAGGGTGCCATGCAGCACTTGGAATTCGACATTCCTTCCCGCGGTCTCATCGGGTTGCGTTCGCAAATGCTGACCGCTACTGCCGGTGAAGCCGTTATGGCCCACCGTGTGGACGAATACCGCCCTTGGAAGGGCTTCATACCCGGCCGTAACAATGGTGTGCTGGTAGCCAAGACCCCCGGAATGTCAACCGCTTACTCCATCGACAAACTTCAAGATCGCGGCCGTTTCTTCATAGACCCGGGACAAGAAGTATATGCAGGCCAACTGATTGGCGAGCACATCAAGCCGGGAGACCTCGTGGTAAACACCGTGGAAGGCAAGAAACTCACCAACATGCGTGCCAGTGGTTCTGATGACTCGGTGAAAATCATCCCGAAAGTGCAAATGTCGCTCGAAGAATGCATGGAGTACATCCAGCAGGACGAGTGCATAGAGGTCACCCCGCTGAACATCCGTCTGCGCAAAATATTTCTGGACGAGGAAATGCGCAAGAAGTTTCAAAAGATGATGAAGCAGGACTAAGCCTCCGACCATCTACAATTAATACGCGGCCCGGCATGGAATTGGATTCTGTGCCGGGCTTTTTTTGTGGGGTAAGGGAGGCGGAATGCCGCGGCGCATATATCAAGTGCCGTACCAACAGGCCGGCGGGAGCAAGCTGGAGTTGTATAGCCTATCTCCTCCGCTTCGGATTGGAATTGGTAATGTGGGCTATGCCCACGCGCAATGAAATGTAGGTAGGCGAAAAGAAGGAATTGAGGGGCTGCTTGAAATTCACGATGTTGTTGTCGGTATAGCCGGTATTTTGGAGCGATGCGGGGAAAATGCCGAAGTCTTCGTTCACATAAAGGTGGAAGCTGCCGAACATGTGGTAGTACTGGATGAAACCCAACCCGAAACGGAACACCATGTTGGCCAGGTAGCTTTTGTCTTTGATGTCGTAGTCGTAGCTGGAGCCTGCGGGCCATTGGACGTTGGACCACGTATGCACATCGGCCCAGCCGTCAGACAATACGCCTACACCGCCATTAAGGTAGCCCGACAAGTGGCCGCTACGTCCCAATTGCGCTACCACCATGGGTGCAAACACATAATACTTGGAATTGACGCGAATGGAGCCACCGGAGGCATTGTTGGATTCTGTATTGTAGTTCAGGTTGGCCTGCTGTACAAACGTAGTGAAGCCGAACCCGATGCCATAGCCCACCGCTTTGTAGAAATTGAGTCCATAACTGGTAGCCAAATCGTAGTTGTTGTGTGTGGCATAGCCTTCCCCGTACCAAAGGTTGAAGAACGTGCGCGCCGAAACCGAAGCGGATACACAGCAAAACATCAAAATCGGCAACAAGTATTTTCTGAATTTCATAATAGCCCTATGTGCGCTACGAAGATAAGGAAGTTCGGGAATTTTAGGGGAGGGATGGTTTTAAAGTGGATGTGCACGCAGTGTGCTTCAATAGAGGGTCTTTTGCTTGCGATGAAATGTTTTTAGGAGACTTTACTATTCCATCAAACCCTCAGAAGGCCATGACGTCAGGTCGATTGAGGCGAATTTGCCTCGAAATTGGGTTAGATGCTGCTTTGCCTTTGTGCACGGCTTAAGGTTTCCGCGAACTGCGACTTGGAGGGGAACGTTATTGCTTAGGCTTTTCCTGACTGATGCAATCATTTCAAACTGTGAAAGTCAAAGGCTCCAAACATCTACTGCCATTCTCGTCCCTCCCCCAAAAAAAACTTCCCAACGCCTTTTTACTTTTATATTTTTGCGGCTCAAATACACGGAACGGAAAATGGCGGAAACTTTGGGCATGCTGTGCGACAAGCTTACTATCGTGAAACTAAAACAGTTCCACACGGAGGATGTGGCACGGCTGGAGAGCTTGGCGAGGCAGGAAGACATGCTGAAACAGGAAATTGACGGCTTCCTGGCCGATGCCGTGGCGGGCAATATTCCGATAGATCGGCTATCGTTCGCGTCGAACAAGGTGTTCAAAAAAGAGGGCAATGCCGTGGCCGATGTCGTGGGCACCGTAGGGCTGGTTTTCGCCCAGCTTGCAGATGTGAACTGCCGCCTGTGGCACGAACAGGAAAAAGTATACGAATTCGAAACCGTGCCGCCCGAGGCCAAAGATGCCGTAGTGAAGCAACTCGCCGTCCTGAACCTGGAGCGCAACAAGTGTATCGACGAAATAGACCGCCGCTTGGTGGAATTCATCAAAAACAAACAGTAATTCATGCATATCAGAAAAAGAACCACTTGTAGGGTGTGCGGCTCTTCCTCCCTCAAAAAGGTGATAGACATTGGCGACCAACATCTGCAAGGCTCGTTTGTGAAACCCGGCAAGGAGCAGCCCTCGGCCCGTAAAATTCCCTGCGCCCTCTTCCGCTGCGACCCGCAGACCGACGAGAACGCCTGCGGCCTGCTCCAAATGGAGCACTCCGTGCCTCCCCAAATCCTGTATGCGGCCTACTGGTACCGCTCGGGCACCAATGCCACCATGCGCGGCCACCTGAAGGGCATTGCCGATACGGTGTCGGAAATCATCGGCAATCCCAATGCCAAGGTGCTCGACATCGGCTGCAACGACGGGACGCTGCTCAACAACTACCCCGCTTCCTACATGAAGTACGGCATTGACCCGTCCGACATCGCTCAGGAAATCAAGCTGCCCAACACCACGGTGGTGCAGGATATCTTCCCCTCCAAGGAGCTGTTCAAGGTGATTGGCGACGAGAAGATGGACGTGATTACGTCCATAGCCATGTTCTACGACCTCGAAAGTCCGGTAGACTTTGCGAAGGGCATCAAGAGGCTGTTATCGCGCCATGGTGTGTGGGTGTTCGAGATGTCGTACATGCCGCGCATGTTGGAGCTCGACTCCTTCGACACCATCTGCCACGAGCATTTGGAATACTACAGTCTGGCAGTCATAGAAAACATATTGAAGCGTGCCGAAATGAAGGTGTTCCGCATCTCCATGAACGACATCAATGGCGGCAGCATCCGCTGCTACGCCACCCACGACGATGTTTCGAAATACGACACGGCCGAGAACGCGGCCCTGCTGGATGCAACGCGGCAGTATGAATTCGACCTCGAACTGGATACCGACAAGCCTTATGCCGCCTTTCAGCAGCGCATTGAGAAGGTGAAGGGCGATGTGTATGAGGCGTTGAAGGCGTTGAAGTTCCAAGGCAAGCGCATCCACATCTACGGTGCGTCCACCAAGGGCAACACCATTTTGCAGTGGTGCGGTATAGATAAGGAGTTCATCGACTATGCTGCCGAGCGCAATCCCGACAAGTATGGCGCGCGCACCTTGGGTACCGACATCCCCATCATCAGCGAGGCCGACTCCCGCGCCATGAAGCCCGACTACTACCTTGTGCTGCCTTGGCACTTCAAGGCCGAGTTTTTGGAGCGCGAGCGCGACACCATCCTCAACGGCACCGGCCTCATCTTCCCGCTGCCCGTATTGGAGATAGTGACGAAGGAGAATTTGTAATATTCTTAATCATACCGACTTTGGCAATTGGGCAATTCCTTTATTGGAGTTGCCCAAATTTTTTGTGGTGCCATTGCAGGTTTTCGATGGCGGGGTAAAATCGCGGGTCACCGGGCAACAGGATGGGTTGCCCGTGGAATCTCCGGATGGAATAGTGTTCCGATTCGGTGAAGCTGTTGGATACCACTACCTTATAGTCTTCGTCTATCGTAATCAAAAACCGGTCGAATGCGCGATGGAGATTGGGGGAGAGGGATAGCCCGTTGGTGATGTGGTCGAGATGGGTTTCGGCAAACGGCACGATGTGGCAGGCATCCACCATCTGGACGTCGCGGGTGGCGGTGATGGCCATGCCCGATATGCAGCAGGTATAGTTGTATACCAGCGGCACCTGTTTTTTAAATGCCCCGCTACGTATAAATGCCTCTTCCTCACCTATTTTTTCAGTTTTTATTTTCGACGGAGGTTCATACAATACCTTTTGCTCGGCCTCGGTCATCGCATTTTGGCCGGTGTAGTTGAGGGTGCGATCATCGAAATACGTTTGAAGCAGAGCGGAGATGAGTAGCCGGCAGGTCTGGGGCTGCGCCGCCGCTCGAAACAGGGGTTCGTCGAGCGAGGCATAAGCCACGGCGTTTTTCAAGGCAACGAGGCTTTTTACGGAGTGGGAAGACGTGGTAGGTACAGCACTGCCCGGCAGCGTTTTCAGGTGCCAAAAGCCTTCGCTGCGGAGGTGGTAAAAGGGCAGCGAGAAGTTGGGAGTGAAGCGGTCGCCTTCTACGAGTGCCCTCCAGTTGTCTTTGAATCGGGCCACGAGCTCAGGTGTAATGGAAATGCGGTTGTCGCGGAGCCGGCCTTCGAGTAAGAATTGCAGGACGGAAATCAGCAATATGGCTTTGTGGGGTGCCGGTGCCCCATGCGACCTATCCACCTTAAGGCTGGATAGTTTCAGTATGTATTTTGAAACATCGGACACGTTCCAAAAATATGCAAAAGCGGGTGATTTTGATGCTGTTTCATTAGTGTTGGTGAAGACAGTTAGACTCCAATCCCAACGTATAGCAAGTTGTGGGCATCGCAAGCCCGTAGGTTTCGTGGAAGGGGTGGGCAATGCAGCCCCCACTTGTGGGCTGCACCCTATGCATCAAGTCTCAATCTCCATAATGCGTTGAAAAAATATTTCCTCGAAAATGTACAACATCTTAAACTTTTGCTAAATTTGGTAAACGGTTAATTTACTTATTGCTGATTTCCATCTTTTAATCGCTTAAAGATTCCACTATGAAATTCGTTTCCCGCCTCTTATTGGTGTGTTGCCTGCTGTTGTCTTCCGGGTTGTCTAGGGGGCAGTATCTGACCTATTACCCCAATGCCATTACTTACCAAGGCGTGGGTGGTTTCTTCGATGCCACTGCATTTGCAGTTGATTCCCGTGGCAACACCTATGTGGCGACCGATTATATAAACAATATCGTTCATAAAATCACGCCGGCCGGGGTTGTTACCAATTATGCGGGCCGTTCTTCGGGTTCGACAGGACTCTTCGGAGTCGACTCTGTTCCGGCAATCACCATGTCCATTGGTCGGATATCGTCCATGGCAGTAGATGGAAAAGGCAATCTCTATATGGTTGACTATGACAATGAAGCTGTTCTGCGTGTGGATACTAATGGTTATATGCAGACTATTGCCGGTGGCTTTAGCGCCGCCGGTTGGGCATATTGGTTTTTGGGAGACACTATTGCCATCCATACATTTCTAAATCGGCCTGCCGGTGTGGCATGCGATAAGGTGGGGAATGTCTATATAACCCAGGTAGGAAATGGTCGTGTTCGTAAAATCGCATCAGGATATATTCATACCATTGCAGGTAATGGCGTCATCGGTTATTTGGGCGATGGTGGGTTGGCCACTGCGGCCAACTTGACACTAAACGGCGGCATCGCAGTCGATACTTTGGGGAACATATACCTCGCCGGTACCAATTGCCGAAAAATAGGGACTGACGGCATTATCAGGTCTATAGCGGGCAATGGCATCCCGGGATATACAGGGGACGGCGGTCCGGCCACAAATGCATCTATCAATGCCACTTCTGTGGCGGTCGATCATGCCGGGAATGTATATTTATCGTGCACCAATAACGGAAGCACAGGATGGCAGTCGGGCGTAGTAAGGATGGTCAATGCCTCGGGCATCATCAGCACGGTAATTGGTGGAGGTACCAATGCCCCACAATGGTTGATTGATACCCCGGGAACCGGTTGCTTTAGAGACACATCGGTAGCGCTCGGCCATCGGGGTGGCATTCAGACTGATGCGGCCGGAGACCTGTTTTTTCTCGATACCTTATCGGGTTACGTCTATAAGTCCACCTTTAATAATAATGGACCGCATTTTGAGTTCGGCATCAAGCCTGAGGTAACTATTTGCGAAAATTCAGGCGTTTATAGCCTGAACAACCTGTTGACGGTTGATGATGCAGCAGGTTCTACCGTGCATTGGACACCTACTGTGCCACCCGCTCACGGTGCTTTGGTGGGAACCTATACTGCCGTTTCCACCGCTGCACCATTGGTGCCGTCGGGGTTATCCTATACTCCTGCAGTAGGTTTTTACGGACGGGACTCGATGGTGGTGTCGGTATTTGATGGCGTTTATACGATACGTGACACTATCAAGTTCGTTGTCAATCCGATGCCGAGCGCAGGTACCATTATTGGGGATTCCACCATCTGCGCAGATTCAGTAGATCATACTTACCAGTTTTCGTTGCCTTCCACCCAAGGCTACTGGGGATTGGGTGGCATTGCCGCGCTGGACACTTATTCTGCAACCAAGGCATTTGTTCTACCATCGACTACCGGTACAGGTATTTTGACCTATTCCAACGGATGTGGAACGCTTACGAGGACTATTGGAGTTAATCCGAAGCCGGTTATTTCCGGAGGGGCCGTGGTCTGCGTTGGCGATACCCTGCATTTTACGGCTACAGGTGGAAGTGGAGTTTGGAGTGCTTCGGGTGGCGGAATTTCGGTTACTTCCTTGGGACAGGCTGTCGGTTTGTCCACAGGTGCCGATACGGTGATATTCACTGCGCCTGGTTGCACCGTCAGCCTACCGGTGCAGGTAGGCTTCATCGATTCCTTTTCGGCCGATACGGGATTCTGTGCGGGCACCAATTTGGTGCTGTATTATGGAACAGGCAACACTTGGTCGAGCAGCAATCCGTACATGGTCACTATCAATGCGACATCTTCTTTCGAGCAATTCAATTTCAATTATGCCGGGCTAGACACCATAACCGCCTCCAATGCCTGTGGCAGTGTCACTACGATAGTTACTGTCAACCCAATGCCGGATACCATCGGGTTGGCCGGTGCTGTATTTTCTACTTCTTCAGCCGTTGGGCTGTGCACCGGCACCCCTTATGTTGCAACCGATCTTACGCCGGGAGGTATTTGGTCTGTCACCGGTACAGCTGACACTATCGATTCGTCCGGCCATTTCAAGGCCTTTTGGATGGGCGAAGGGATGGGGCAAATTAGGTATACCACGCATGGTAGCTGCACCTCGACGCTCAATTTCAAGTTGATTTCGAAAAATGTCCCAATTTCTTGGGATACATCGATTTGTGTTGGACAACCTTTGGCGGTAATGCTTAATGACTCCGGTTATGCCAACTATCCGGCGGGTTACGCGGTTCACTTAACGTGTTCACAGCCAGGTGCAATGGTCAGTTTTTTGGACAGTTTGAAGGGGTATATGCCTTTCTATCAAATAAGTAATTTGATTCCTGGTTTGGTAAATATTGCGTATTCGAATGGTTGTGCAACATGGTATTTCGTCTCTACTGTCAATCCCCTTCCTGCAGTTCCATCTGTGTCTCCAACAATATGTGCGGGCGGTACCACTACCGCTACCGATGCAACAGGTGGAGGCACGTGGGGCACTTCGTTCGGGAATTTGTCGGTGACTTCCGGTGGCGTGCTAAGTACCGTTGCAGGTACTTGGGACAACGTGATTTACACCTTGCCCACGGGCTGCTACAACAGTGCACCGGTTCATATCACTACAGTATCGCCACTGCCCATAGCGGGAAATACGGGCTTCTGCGTGGGTGAAACACTGAACTTGGTTGACAGCACGCCCGGCGGCACGTGGGCCAGCAGCAATACTGCGGTGGTCAGCAACCTGTTGCTGGCGCTCAGTGCCGGCACGGCCACGATCACCTATAGCAACGGCTGCGGTTCGGTCACCAAGACCATCACCGTTTACCCAGACCCGGCCCCCATTGCGGGGCCCGATTCGGTGTGCCTCGGGTCTGCCACGCTATACACCGACATCAGTCCCGGCGGCACGTGGTCGGTAACGGGATCGGGCAGCATTACGAGTGGCGGCACCTACACCCCCGGCACTACGGGTTGGGACATGATCAACTACACCCTGCCCACGGGCTGCGTGTATAGCCAAGTGGTGGACATCAATGCTCCTGCCACCCCACTGGTAGCTTTCAGCGATTCGGTATTTTGCGGCAATGGCCTGCATCCCGGCTTTGCCGACAGTGCCATAGGCGGCCATTGGACGAGTTCCAATCACGAAATAGCATTGCCCGACACCTCCCTCGGCAATGTGTTAGTGAATGCATTCACTCAGGGTATTGTCACCTTTAGCTACAACGTCACGAATGCCTGCGGCAGTTTCACAACCAACAAGACCGTGACTATTTATCCCATAGCCGGTAACACCTACTACAATAGGACAATCTGTACGGGTGTCACCTATGATATCTACGAGGCAGACAGTACCGGTATTTGGAATGTCCGCAACGGCTTTGCCGCACTCGATACCCCCCACTACTTCGCAGGTCACATCGTTGGCGTGAGTCCGGGGATCGACACTATGACCTATACCGACAGCAATGTGTGCGGTGCAAGCGTGGTTTACAACATCACCAAGGTAATGGGTGTCACTCCGATAGGCCCCATTTCCGGTCCCTCTTCGGTTTGCGTTGGCACCTCCACCTCCTATAGCGACCCCACGCCCGGTGGATGGTGGGGCGGAGGTTCCGGTGTGGGTGTGGGGTATTTTTATGCGGTAGGCACAACCGGAACCCTGTATACCTCTAGCCCGGGCGTGACAACCATCAATTATTCGGTCTCGGGAATGTGCGGCACTGCAACGACACTGAAAACCGTTACGGTATATCCCTCCAATGGTATATCTATTGATTCCATTGCGATTTGCGAAGGTCGCGATACGCTGTTGCCCTACACCCTGATTCCGTTGCAGACGTGGATAAACTACGATTCCACCGCCACCATCATCCACATCAGCGATACCGGAGCCGTCGTGAAGTCCTTGATACCCACACGCGATACTGTAGATTACCGAATTTCTTCAACGTGTGGTGTACACGACTTTATGCATATCCTGCTCATCAATACCTACCTGCCCCACGGGCCGATAACCGGCGATTCGGTGGTGTGTACGGGGAGCGCTATTACCTTGAGCGACAGTACATTGGCGGGCACTTGGAGTAGTTCGGCACCTGTAGTGGCCTCGGTAGCTGCCGGAGGGGTGGTACATGGCGTTGCAACCGGAACAGCCATCATTACGGCAACGGCCACCAATGCCTGCGGCACGGTGACCCTCACGAAATCCCTCACCGTTGACCCGGCGGCCTTTACCGGTATCATCGATTCTACACGACTCTGCCTTGGTGCGGAGCACGTGCTTCACGACTCGCTGGCCGGTGCCCCTTGGTCTACATTCAACAGCGATGTCGCCATACTGTCTACGGCAACGGGCACCGCCACTATACAGGCCATGGTGGCAGGCGTCGATACCGTTTACCGCACCATCACTACTGTTTGCGGCACTGTGCAACGTAAGCACGTAGTAACGGTAGCCTATCCCGTAACCGTAGGTGCAATTACAGGTGCCGGTACCGTGTGTGTGGGTGCGACCACATCGTTGGCCGACACGCCTTCGGGAGGTGTTTGGGTAAGTAGTGATACTACCATTGCCAAAGTGGCCGGTACGGGCGTAGTTACCGGTATAGGTGCCGGTGTCGCCACGATTACCTACAGGCTCTATGGGGGGTGCGATACTTCCACGGCCGTAACAACGGTTACAGTGAACCCGCTCCCGGGTGCACCAACATTCGACTCTCTGGATTTATGCGACGGTCTCACGCACATCTACGCGGACCCCTTATCCGGCGGCACTTGGAGCACGGCGTTTGGGATTGCAACCGTAATCCCAGGGGCGAGTTCGGGTGCCGTTTCAGCCACCGCTGCGGGGGTCGATACGGTCTATTATACCGTTACATCCAGCTGTGGCACAGCCGTTTATAAACATATGGTGCGTTTTTTGCCTGTCATTACCGCTGCTGCCATAACGGGGTCGGCAACCGTTTGCACGGGTTCCTCAACCACGCTTGCCGATGCCACTGCGGGCGGCACTTGGACCAGCAACAATACCGGTGTCGCCACGATTTCTTCGAGTGGCCTACTCACCGGGG
>CAIVHI010000127.1 GCA_903905685.1 uncultured Bacteroidota bacterium
GACGTGTGCTCTTCCGATCTGTTTTTTGAACTCGAGCAACTCTCCCTTGGCTGCGGCAATCACAAATGTCCCATTGTCTCCGCACGACACGCCCAAGCCCGTGTAAATATTATCCACCGTGACGCCCGTCACGGTACTCTTGTCGGCTACATCATAAATTTCTCCATGAATAATCTGTGCGCCGGACAGTAACGGCAGTCCTATACCGATAATTGTGAGGAAATACAGACCTATTCTGGAAATCATTACGCTAAATTACGTTTATCTCGTTATCAGCTTCGGAGGTTTTTGTTAATAATCAATTGTTGCGTTGCTTAACTTTGCTGCCAGAATGTACCTGCTGCTCAGAAAGTTCCTGTTTTATTACGACCCCGAATCGGTTCACCATAAGGTAATGGCATTAATGAACTTCGCCTACCGCATTCCATTGGTACGATACGGAATGAAGAAACACTATGCCAATACGCCTCCTTCCTTGCGGCGCACCGTTTGGGGTATAGACTTTCCCAATCCCGTTGGGTTGGCCGGTGGGTTCGACAAGAATGCCGAATACTCCGATGCTTTGTCTTGCCTCGGATTTGGCTTCGTTGAAATCGGGACGGTTACTCCCAAGCCGCAAGCGGGCAATCCGCAACCCCGCCTGTTTCGCCTCCCTGCAGACAAGGCATTGCTGAACCGCATGGGCTTCAACAACAAAGGTGCCGCATTTGCCGCAGACCGGCTGAAAAAACGCAAGGAGCGCATCATCATAGGCGGCAACATTGGCAAGAACAAGGATACGCCCAACAGCGATGCTGTGGGCGACTACGAAAAGTGTTTCCATACGCTCTATGACCAGGTCGATTTCTTCATCGTGAACGTGAGCAGTCCCAACACCCCGGGCTTGCGGGAGTTGCAAGACAAGGAACCCCTCACCGCTTTACTCAACCACCTTATGCGCTTGGGGAAAGAAAAAGCAGCCGGAGGTACTCCCAAGCCGATACTCCTAAAAATAGCTCCCGATTTGGAAGACAGTCAGTTGGACGACATCATCTACATTGTTGGTGCAACGGGAATTCATGGACTTGTGGCAGCCAACACCACTATTTCACGGGTCGGCCTCGCTACGCCTGCAGACGAAGTTGCGGCCTTGGGCGCAGGGGGCATCAGCGGTGCGCCGGTGCGCCAGCGGTCCACGGAGATTGTGCGATATATCCATCAAAAGACTTCCGGCCGCATACCCATTATTGCATGTGGGGGAATTTTTACCGCAGAAGACGCTCAGGAGAAACTCGATGCCGGGGCCGTACTGGTGCAACTCTACACCGGATTTGTATACGAAGGGCCGGGTGTGGTGAAGCGTATTTGCGGGGGGCTGAAGGGGTAGTGGGCCATAAAGGGTACTCAAGGTGCTCACGGTTACCCGCTATGCAATGTTCCGATGAATGCCGCAATCGCCATCTGACTCCATGGGTGGCCGTGCGTCGCGATGGTAGTCACCACTTTAACTGTCCATTGTCATTTTTGGTCAACCGATATTCCGCTACCTTTGCATAGATGAACGATACTTCGGGAAAGGTTTTCAGGTTGTCGCGGTTGCCATTGGGGGTGAAGGGTGTGATTGAGCACCATGAGGAGACCGACTTTCAGCTTACTTTGATGGAAATGGGTTGCATTCCGGGTGAGTCAGTGTGTGTGGAGATGGTGGCACCCATGGGCGACCCGCTGGCCATCCGCATCGCGGGCTACTACCTCAGCATCCGCAAGAACGATGCCGAAAATATTTGGGTTACGGTAGAGTAGGGTATTGCAATGGCCGCCGGTGGCATGGCATAAAAAACAACCCCGGCAGTACCGGGGTTGCAATCGTTAGGAGAAAACATCCTTTATCTTGTCGAAAAATCCTTTGTCGTCGTGTTCGCGCTTTGCGTCGGCACCCGGCTTCAGGTTGTTGGAGTTTTGCAGTTTTTCAATCATGCTGCGCTCATCGTGGGTCAGGTTTTGGGGAGTCCAAATCAATACTTCAATCAATTGGTCTCCTTTTTCGTAAGTATTCTGGAAGGCCGGGAAACCCTTGCCCTTCAGTCTGAACACCCGTCCACTCTGGGTGCCTGGCGGAATCTTTATTTTCGCTTTACCGTCTATCGTAGGTACTTCAGCATTCATCCCCAACACCGCATCGGGGAAGGAGATGTGCAGTTGGTATACTACGTCTAAATCTCGGCGGGTTAGGAATTCGTGTTTTTCTTCTTCTATCAGCAGTAGCAGGTCGCCTGGAGGGCCGCCGCGTTCGCCGGCATTGCCACGGCCGGCCATGCTGAGCTGCATACCGTCGTGCACTCCGGGTGGAATATCCAAGCTAAGCGTCTCCTCGCCATAAACACGGCCTTCGCCCTTGCAATTGCTGCACTTGCTGGTGATGGAGGAGCCTTCGCCATTGCAGGTGGGGCAAGTGGTCACCGTCTGCATTTGGCCCAAGAAGGTGTTCGTAACCCTCCGCACTTGGCCAGAGCCGCTACACGTGCCGCAGGTCTGTATAGAGCTCTTGTCTTTGGCACCCGAGCCACTACACTGTGGACAGGCTATACTCTTTTTTACTTTTATTTTTTTGTTGGCGCCATTGGCAATTTCTTCAAAAGTCATTTTGAGTTTGATGCGCATATTGGCACCGCGGCTGCCTTGACGGCGGCCACCGCCACCTTGGCGGCCTCCACCAAAAAAACTGCCAAAAACGTCATCTCCAAAAACGTCGCCAAAATTTTGAAAAATGTCTTCCATCCGCATGCCGCCGGCACCGGGGCCGCCGCCGTAGCCCGCATTTCCACCCATGCCTGCATGACCGAAGCGGTCATACTGCGCACGTTTGTCGGGGTTGCTCAATACATCATAGGCTTCCGCGGCTTCTTTGAATTTTTCTTCTGCTTCGGCATTACCGGGGTTGCGGTCGGGGTGAAACTGCATGGCTATCTTCCGGTACGACTTTTTAAGTTCATCCGCCGTCGCCGATTTCGAAACTCCCAATACTTCGTAGTAATCTCTCTTGCTCATTGCTTTAGGTGTTGATTCAAGTAGGCGCGCCGCCTTATGGGTTGCGCGCCAATTTAAAAGGTATCCTCCAGGTGCAGCGGGGCCTTATCGGGCGCACAGCCACACTATGCAGCCTAACTTATAGGGCCTTGGGGGTGTCGGACTTGCCAACCACCACTTTGGCACACCTTATCAGTTTGTCGTTAAGGTAGTAGCCGGGCTCTATGGTGTCTATCACCATGCCTTGCATTTCCTCGTCGGCAACGGGTATTTCGGTAATCGCTTCGTGCACGTCCGGGTTGAAGTCTTCTTTCTTCATCTCCATCACACGCAATCCCTTTTTGGTAAGTATGGTCTTCAACTTGTTGAAAACCAACGTTACGCCTTCCTTGATTTTCGGGAGGTCTTCAGAGGTCTCCAGTTGTTTGGCTGCACGATCCATATCGTCGAGCACCACAAGCAGGGATGCAATGACGTCTTTGCCGGCGGTTTGCTCCAACTCGTAATGCTCCTTGCGGCTGCGCCTCCTAAAATTGTCGAACTCCGCTACAAGCCTCAGGTATTTTTCCTTTTGCTCGTCCACTTCGTTCTGGAGGGCCATGATTTTATCTTCATTCACCTCAACCATTCCGCCACCGCCATGGGAGTCGGATGAATGGTTGTTTTCTGTATCTTGATGTTGTTGTGACAAGTTGTCGCTTTGCTCACTGCCGTTGGTGGCAGTGTCGTTGGTATGCTCACTCATGTTCTTCTTTTTTTTAAAAATCATAGTTAACCCGATTGAATCAATTTTTTTGCCGGAGTGACGTAGCGCGACAAAATGTCATATCGCTTTCGCGGCATTCTTTGCAAATGTACCCTCCCTGCTTGAATATGAACCTATAATGCGTGAGCAACCGCCACATTATTTCGGTGGTGCTGTTAAGTATTCGCTACGTTGCACAGCAATGCTCGTTCCTGTCGCCAATTATTTATTACTTTGTCCACATGACGCATTTGCAATTGGCAGGTGCCCTTGCCGAGGGTTTGATGTTGGGACTGTTCATGGCGGTTTCCGTGGGCCCAACATTGTTTGCCGTGTTGAAATACAGTTTGGAATATGGCTATTTGGCAGGCATAGCCTTTGTGTTGGGCGTATCTTGCAGCGATTTCATGTATGTCACCCTCGCCAATTTTGCGGTTTCATGGCTTCATGTCTTGTCCCAATTCAAAATGGCGTTTTCAATTGGCGGCGGTATCGTTCTGGTTATTGCGGGTATTGTAGGGTTGATGTTGAAGCCGAAACCGGTCTCCAATCCCGATGGGGAGCTTCGATTTTCGGGTAAACACTTCAGGAGTATCTGGCTGGCAGGCTTCTTGGTAAATTCCATCAATCCCGGAGTGGTTATCAGTTGGTTGGGTGCGGTTACCGCCACTTCGGGTAAAGATGCGGTTTACAGGTTCGTGCTCTTTGCCACGTGTCTCACGTTGGTGCTTTCCGTAGACTTCTTGAAAGTGTTTCTGGCCTCCAAAATCAAACAACGGCTCACGCAGCGGCTCACCACTTTGCTGCAACGCGCGGCTTCGGGAATTTTGGTGGTGCTTGGCATCGCCCTGGCCATCTCGGGATTTTTCCCGGCCCCGCAGGCATTATAGAAACTCGTGATTGCAGGTGCTGCATTTCCGCCATCCTTTTGGGTGCATCGGGGAAAAGTTTCCTAAATTTGCAGCCACATGTCTGACGCCATCAAACACGAGTGCGGATTAGCCTATATCCGTTTGTTGAAGCCCCTCGATTTCTACCGACAAAAATATGGAACGGCTTTTTTCGGCCTCAACAAGTTGTGCCTCCTTATGGAGAAGCAGCACAACCGAGGCCAAGATGGTGCCGGAATTGCAGCCGTAAAGCTGAATGGGGTGGAGGGGCGGCCCTTCATGCATCGCATGCGCCACGCCGGGCAGGGCGCCATCGCCAGGATTTTCAGCGAAATCAACCAAGAAGTGGCCGAGCTCGAGAAAATGTATCCCGGGTTGTCGCAACGCCCCGAACTCATGAAGGGCTACTTGAAGTTTATGGGCGAGATCCTGGTGGGCCATTTGCGCTACGGTACTCAGGGCAAGAACAACATCAATTTCTGCCATCCGTTTATCAAACCCAACCTGATGCCGTCCCGTCATTTGGCTATGGCTGGAAATTTCAATTTAATCAATACCGAAGAACTGTTCCAACTGCTGGAGACCAAGCCCGACAATCCCGTGAAGGAAAGCGATTTGGGTGCCATGATTGAGACCATGCACCACTTCCTGACGCTGGAGGACGAAAAGGTTCCCGGACATCCCGATATTGCCGCGGTGTTGCGGCAAGCCACAGCCCGCTTCGACGGCGGTTATGTGTTCAGCGGCATTTTGGGGTCGGGCGACAGCTTTGTGATGCGCGATGCCAATGGCATTAGGCCCTGCTACTACCTTAAAAGCGATGAGATTGTGGTAGCGGCCTCAGAACGGGCGGCCATCATGACGGTTTTCAACGTGCCCGCCGAGGAGGTAGTGACTCTTGGTGCCGGCCACGCCATCATTGTTGGGCAAAAAGGTGAATTTCAGGACGTTGAAATCTTGAAATCGGAAAAACTGACCGCCTGTAGCTTCGAACGCATCTATTTCAGCCGCGGTAGCGATGGAGACATCTATCAGGAGCGCATGCAATTGGGTAGAAACCTCTCGGAAGAAGTGCTGAAGGCTGTTGACAACGATTTGAAAAATACTATAGTCACCTTCATTCCCAATACCGCCGAGGTGGCGTTTTACGGCTTGATAAAGGGGCTCGAAGATTATCTCAAAGAAATAAAGATTCGCAAAATCCTCTCCAAAAAGGACGTGATGACCGAGGAGGAGATGCGGGAATTGATAGGGCGCAGGGTGCGCATCGAAAAAATCGCCATCAAAGACGTCAAAATAAGGACCTTTATTACCGAGGATGCCTCGCGCAATGAAATGGTGCAGCACGTTTACGACATCACCTACGGCACTGTAGCCCGTGGCGTAGATACGCTCGTCATCATCGACGATTCCATTGTAAGGGGTACCACACTGAGGGAGAGCGTCATTAAGATGCTGGATAGGCTGGGCCCCAAGAGGGTCGTAGTGGTATCGTCTGCTCCGCAAATCAGGTATCCCGATTGCTATGGTATAGATATGAGCAAGATGGGCGACTTTATCGCCTTTCAGGCCGCGCTGGAATTGCTTAAAGATTCGGGCCGGCAACACGAATTGGTGAATATTTATGACGCATGCCTGGAGGCAGAAGCAGCCGGCACGCTCTCTGACGAAAACTTCGTAAAGCGGATATATGATGGCTTCACGCCCGAGCAAATCAGTAAAAAGATTGCTCAAATGTTGCGGGCCGATGAAGTGGCTGCCGAGGTAGATGTAATTTATCAAACCCTGGATGGGCTTCACGATGCTTGCCCCAACAACAGTGGCGATTGGTATTTTACCGGCAACTACCCCACACCTGGTGGAAACCGCGTTGCCAACCGCGCTTTCATGAATTTCATGGAGCGCAAGGACGGAAGAGGCTACTAACTGACGGACGGGTGCTGAAGTGGCCCATTCCGTTTATTCGGCGGGGTGGGTCTTGAACGTATACACGCGTTGCAGCACGTAGCTGAGGGCTGATACGAACAGGGTGATGAAGACATAGGAGATGGTTGGCGGGATCATGTGCAGAAAGTACACGCCGTCAAACAGTTTGATCATCAAGTAGGTAATTACGTTGAAAAGCACGGTGGTAAGCCCATACCTGAACAACTGCACCCTGCCATGCAGGTTGGATTCCGGGAAAACGATGTGGCGCGACAATACGAACCCCATGGGGAAGCTGATGCTGAATGCAATGATATAGGCCATTACCCTTGCAGTAATCGTCATCAACGCTGCAATACGGAAGTCCTCCTTATGAAGAATGAAATTCAGGCTGATGGAATAGATGACGATGTTTAAGACGGCATTGGAACCGCCACATGCCAAATAACGGAAAGTTTGAACGGGTATCCAGCGTGCGAAGGGTCTGTGGAAGAAGTCGATGGTACCGACTATGATATTTCGTGCTACGCTGAACAATCTGGGAGTGAAATTGCGGACAAAAGTAAGGCAAATATTCGTTTGTCAAAACTTGCGGGCCACCATGGGGTTGTTAAGTAAAATAAAAACGATTATATGAGTTTTCTATGCCCAAAACTTTGAAAATCTACCCCTCCCAAGATCAAAAAACGGCAGACTACACACGAAGGTAGCCTGCCGTTTTTTGATTATTGAAGATGATGGATTAGTTGGCGTATTCGCTCATAAACTTGATCCGCATCATTTTAAGGTGTTCTATGCTCACGTCGCGGTCTCTGAACTCGTCCAGCGCATTTTCGAGGTTGTCGTCGTCGCTGTTCCTAAAGTATTCGAAGATTTCATCTTGCTCATACTCGTCCAATTCCTGCTCCAAGCAGTAATCGAGGTTCAAGCGCGTGCCACTGGCCACAATGGTTTCCATTTCCACCAAGAGGTCTTGAATGGTGAGGCCCTTGTTTTTGGCAATGGTATCGAGGGGTATTTTTTTGTCGATGTTTTGGATGATGAACACCTTCATGCCGCTTTTGTTAACCACACTCTTCATTACGAAGTCGTCGGGCTTCACAATGTCGTTTTCCTCAACATATTTGGCAATCAATTCCACAAAGCGCTTACCATACCGCAAAGCCTTACCCTTGCTCACACCCGATATTTTCTCCAATTCCTCCAGCGTGGTGGGGTAGTTGGTGGCCATGTCTTCGAGGGAGTTTTCCAGGAATATGACGAACGGCGGGAGCTTCTTTTCCTTGGCAATCTGTTTGCGCAAAGCCTTCAGCAAGTCGAACATCTTGGGGTCGGTGGTTGCCGGGCCGGCATTGAGTGCCATGATTTCATCATCGTCTCCCAAGGCGTCGGAGTATTGGTGGTTGAGGGCAACCATGATGGAGTACGGTTTCTTCAGGAACTGGTGGCCTTTTTCGGTCACCTTCAACAGTCCGTATTCCTCGATGTCCTTCCGGATCATCCCTTCCAACATCATTTGGCGAATGAGGGAGTTCCAGAAATTATCGTCCATATTCATCACCAATCCTGCCCCAAACGACTTCAATTTATCGTGACGGAAGGTTTGGATTTGAGGGTTGTTCTTACCCAATACTACATTCACCACATAGTCGATTCCAAAACGTTCGTCGAGTGCCAAAATGGCATCCAAAGTAATTTTGACACTGTCTTTTACTTCCAACCTTTCTTTTGGGTTCAGGCAGTTGTCGCAATGACCGCAATTGTCTGAGCTGTAGGTCTCCCCAAAATAGTGCAGCAACAACCGGCGGCGGCACACACCGCTTTCCACATAGGCCAACGTTTCCGAAATGAGTTGTGCACCCATTTCGCGTTCACTGAGCGGTTTGTCGCGCATCAAGTGTTCCAGCTTCTGCACGTCTTTGTAGGAGTAATACAAAATGCACTTGCCTTCCAAGCCATCACGGCCGCCACGCCCGGTTTCCTGATAATAGTTTTCGAGCGATTTAGGTATGTTGTAGTGGATGACGAACCGAACATCGGGTTTGTCTATGCCCATACCGAACGCAATGGTAGCAACGATCACATCCACTTTCTCCATCAGGAACATGTCCTGACGTTGGGAGCGCAATGGGCCTTCCAGTCCTGCATGGTAAGCCACGGCGGTTATGCCGTTGGCCTGAAGGGTATTGGCGAGCTCCTCGGTGGTTTTTCGGTTCAAGGTATAAATGATGCCGCTTTTGCCCTTCATGGTGCTGATGAATTTCACCATGTGCTTCAACGTCTGTTCCTTACTTATTTTCGGTACGATTTCGTAGAAGAGATTGGGGCGGTTGAAGGAATCAATGAATATGTTGGGCGTATTGAGGTTCAGGTTTTTTACGATGTCGTCCTGTACCTTGGGGGTTGCGGTGGCGGTAAGGGCAATGATGGGCAGTTTCTTGTCTATCTGGTCAATCATATCCCTCAGCTTCCGGTATTCCGGCCTGAAGTCGTGGCCCCATTCCGAGATACAGTGTGCTTCGTCTACTGCAATAAACGATATGTTCAGGTCTGAGAAAAACGATATGTTTTCCTGTTTCGTGAGGGTCTCGGGAGCCACATAAAGCATTTTCGTCTTGCCTTCGGTGAGGTCAGACTTCACTTTCTTTTGTTGAACCTTGCTGAGCGTGGAATTGAGGAAGTGGGCGATGTTGTCTCTGCTGCTGTAACTGCGCACCAAATCAACCTGATTCTTCATAAGTGCGATCAGCGGAGATACGATGATGGCTACGCCGTCGCACAACAACGCCGGCAATTGGTAACACAACGATTTGCCGCCGCCCGTAGGCATGATGACGAAAGTGTCTTCGCCGGCAAGGATACTCTGAATAATTTTTTCCTGCTCTCCCTTAAAAGTATCAAATCCAAAATATTTCAGAAGTTCTCTCCTGAGGTCGATTTGGGCACTGGGATTACTGACATCCTGCATATGTATTTTTTAACTTGAATTTGTTTGTTCTCTTCGGCAATTTCCGCTCGGCGAGGTAGTGATTATTGAAACGATTGCGAATATACGAAAATGATGTTAATAAAAATGCAATTAATGTCGCCCAAACCGAAAAAATAAATCACAATGTTTTGTGTAAATTACCGAATTCGGCATGCCCGCTCCCGCCAAACCGGACTTTGTAGGCAGCAACGGTCTAGACGATGCAAGGACCTTATGTGACCCCGTTCGCACGCGGGAAAGTTAATGGGTTATGTGGCATTCAAACCGCATACCTATCGATTTACGATTTATATTAAAATATAACTTAATTTATAATATAATGGCGCATTGCTGCGTCTAAAGTAATTCTTTAACCACTTCAATCACTCGGTCCACTTCTGCCTTCGTATTGTGTTTGCAAAATGAAAACCTGATGGGGACGATGTTCATATCGGATTCATTGCTGTAAATGGTCTTGATAACGTGGGATACCGATGTAGAGCCGCTTGTGCAAGCACTGCCCCCGCTCACACAGATGCCGGCCATATCTAAATTGAACAGCAGCATTTCAGATTTTTCGGTCAATGGGAAAGCCACATTCAAGACGGTATACAGACTGCTGCCTTCGGGGTCGCCATTGAAGCGGACGTTGTTGAAGTTGCTCCGCAATTGCTCCATCATGTAGGATTTCAGTCCCCTAACGTATTCACTATCGGCCTCATACCCCGCAGTAGCCAACTCCAAGGCTTTGGCAAACCCCACGATGCCGTAGGTGTTCTCGGTTCCGGCACGCATATTGCGTTCCTGGGCACCGCCCATAATGAGTGGGGTTATTTTCAGGCTGTCGTTCACATACAATATTCCTACTCCCTTAGGGCCATGGAATTTATGTGCTGCGCCATTTGCAAAGTGGACTTTTACGGCTTTGAAATCAATGGGGTAGTGCCCCACGGTTTGTACGGTGTCGCAATGAAACACGGCACCATATTTCTCGCACAAATCGCCAACGGCCTTTACTTTCAGCAGGTTGCCTATCTCGTTGTTGGCATGCATCAGGCTCACAACGGTTTTTCCTTCAGTTCCCGCCAACAGCTCTTCAAGGTGGTTGAGGTCAATATGTCCGTTTCCCGTTATTTTCGTGAATTTGAGGTCGGCAATGCCGCGTTTGGCAAACGCTTCCAAGGTGTGCAAGGTGGCATGGTGCTCCAAGGGAGACGTAATCATGTGTTGGCATCCCAAGTCGTAAATGGCGGCATGCAAGGCTGTATTGGTACTCTCCGTACCGCCGGAGGTGAAGAAAATTTCCCCTGGAGTTACATTCAACGCCTTGGCCACCGATTTCCTCGCGCTCTCAATAGCCATTTTCGTTTCCCGCCCATAGGAATAAATGGAGGACGGGTTCCCAAATTTCTCCGTAAAAAACGGCTTCATAGATTCGAAGACCTCTGTATCCAAAGCCGTTGTGGCTGCATTGTCAAAATATATCCTCGTCATTTGCCTGTTTTCAAGTCTGAATACAACAAAGATAATACAAACTCCCGCATCATTTCTTTACAAATGATGTTACCGCATCTATGAAATAATGTATTTTTCCATATACCCTTTGCGGTATCGTGATTTCGGTACCTTGGCGGCAGTAGTCCCATAATTGGTTGAGTCAGACCATTGTCAATTCTATAATTGGAGATGGAGTAGCCGATGCGAACCTGTATTTTTGCGGCTTCAACAGCAAGTAAGGATGGCATTAAGGAAGAAGACGGGTATTGTTTTAATGAATTTGGGCTCTCCCGATACGCCGTCGGTACCCGATGTCCGCAGGTATCTCACCGAATTCCTCATGGATGGACGGGTGATTGATAAGCCGTATGCCATGCGCAGCCTACTGGTGAAGGGCATCATCACACCGTTTCGTGCACCAAAGTCGGCCGAGGCATACGAGTCCATTTGGACGCCCCAAGGATCGCCACTGGTGGATATTACCCGTCAACTCGCGGCC
>CAIVHI010000128.1 GCA_903905685.1 uncultured Bacteroidota bacterium
CCGCGACCTACTTGGCGCACTGCACTGGTCCAACCATACCTACCAAGGTTGAGCCCGAGGAGGTTGTATTGGAAGCCTACGGCAATGCAGCAGGGCAACTGAAACTCCATCCGCTCCACAACACGCAAACTATAGTCAAAGAAACCCCGGACACCCTCCACCTCAAAATGCACGTCCTCATCACGAAAGACCTCATTGGCGAATTGATGCACTATGGCACCGGCGTGAAAGTGGTGCGCCCCAAGGCTCTTGTAAAGGCATTGAAGGATGAGTTGAAAGAAGTTTTGGGGATGTATTGACGGTCATCCGTCAATACATCCCCACTCCCCACCCCCAAAAACCGAGGGCACCCTTTTCAGGATGCCCTCGGCACAATCACAATCAAAACGCACCGAAAAGCCTTATTGTTTCTCGAGGCTCAATGTAGTAGAGTAGTGGGTGGTTGCAGACGACACTTCAACGGTGTACATGCCTGCGGGAAGTGCCGACAGGTTGAGTGTGGCGGTACCGCTACCGGAGGTCATTTCCAAAGCTTGGGTCATCAACACCTTGCCCGACATATCGGAAACGCGAACTTTCGCATTTTGCGCGGAAGCCTCATTCCAATACACATTTACCATTCCGTTGCTGGGGTTGGGGAATACCGTAACCGTGTTGGAAGCCGATGCCTGAATGGTGGTTCCTGCGGGTACCGGAGTGATGGTCTTGGCAATGTTGTGTTGCTCAAAGTTGGCAGCAGTCATGCTTGAAGAAGTAGAAGTCAAAGTAACGCTCGTATAAGCGGTAGTGGTGTAGTTAATCAACTCAGGATAAATCAGGTAAGTGCCTATTGGCAGGTTGGAGAAAGAATACACACCACTTGCATCAGTATAGGTGCGTTGCATTTCCTTGCCGGTAGCTTGGTCTACAACATAAACCAAGAGGTCTACAACCGGGAGGCCGGTTGAGGTAGCCTTGCCTGCGCCGGTGAGGACACTGCCGGAGATGAAGCCGGGGCCTGTAGTAACCGTACCGATGTTCATATGGATGTTTACTCCGGTATCGGATGTACCCGTAACGTGGTGAATCACGTTGGCGGTATTCCAATGGTAAGCGGAGTCATGGTAGGTAGGGATATAGCCGGTAGTGATTGTAGTGCTGTCAACCGTTATTGCTGCTTTCACGCGGAATGAATCGGTAGACAAACCCGTGAAAGAGTAGTAGTTGGACGTTGTTCCGAAAATGTAGAACGACGTAGAGTCGATGGCCGTCAAATCCAGAGTCGAGGTATTGAAGTTGATCAACCAAACCGTGATGGAGCCGTAATATGGAGTCGAGAAGTAGACGTTGCCCGAAATGCCATCCAAAGCAGTAATGGATATTGGCGCCCTCGCAGTGTCTGAAGTGGAACAACCGCTAATGACATAAAGGATGGTGTCTAAGCCTACAGAAACGCCATATACGCTGCCTGAAGAGGTAACGGTGGCAACCGAAGGATTGGTGCTATACCAAGTGCCATAGCCGCCTGATGACAGATAGTCGGTAAGGGTGAAAGAGCCGCCTACAGTAGTAGTGCCGCTACCTGAAAGTGTACCGGCAGATATCGCCGGATTGACGGTGACAGGATAGGAGATGGATTCCGTTCCGCAGGAGCCCGTTACGGTATAGGAGATGTTGGTTACGCCCGAAGCCAAGCCGGTTACTATGCCCGTAGTGGAACCTACAGTAGCGACAGCGATTGCGCTGGATGACCAAACACCGCCGGGAGTACCGCAGGCAAGCGTTATGGAGCCACCCGAGCAAACGGTATGCAGCCCTGTTATGGTGCCGCCCGCAGAGTCGAAGGAACTCGTGATGGCGATTTCGAGAATGGCGTGGCAGGTTGAGGAGCCAACGGTATAATAGATGTATGCCAAGCCCGCTG
Organism: uncultured Bacteroidota bacterium; assembly: GCA_903905685.1. Lineage (GTDB taxonomy): Bacteria > Bacteroidota > Bacteroidia > Chitinophagales > Chitinophagaceae > CAIYTT01. The sequence goes on from CAIVHI010000128.1 coordinate 1,904, forward strand.
AAACACCTGTGGCCACACCGGTCAAGGAATCGATGGTTACTTCAGGTGCCACGCTGCTCCAAAAAACGCCGCCGGGTGTGGCGTCTGCGTAAGTTGCAGTTGCACCAACGCAAAGGGACGTAGGTCCGGTGACGGCCGCAGGTGTAGGTAATACGGTTACCGACGCGGTGGTGAAAGAGGTTCCTCCCGAGTAAACGTAGGTGATGGTGGCCGTGCCGGAACTAACTCCCGTCACCCCACCCGTAGTGGTTACCGTCGCTATGGCCGGATTGGAACTGGACCAGACACCACCCGTACAGGTGCTGTCGGTGGTGAGGTAACCCGTTGTACCGGAGCAGATGCTCAGACTACCGGTAATAGCGCACTGCCCAAAGGAGCCGAAGTGCATGGCCAGCGCAAGCGCTGAGAGTGTAATCAGTTTTTTCATGATTTTGAAATTTTAAGCGTTAAAGCCACAGTAAATAAATATTTCGAAACGTTGTTGTGGATATAGACGTTGTGAATTTCCGAAATGTTGGTAACTCTGACCGATATTTTTGGTATATTTTTTTATTTAAGTCGTATAGCTCTGGGTGTCGTGGTTTGCCGCTCTATTCGGCATCGGCCTGAATGGGTTGTGGGTTGATAGCGGAAACTGGGAGATGACTCCTGCAAGTGGTTGATGCATAGCAAGCCCTAGACTGTAAGTGTGCCCGTTATGGATTACAGTATATATTATATCCGTTTCCTGCCACGAGTATTCCCGTTTTTTTTGCAATTCAAAGCGATTTGGAATAAGTTTGCACCATCAAAAACTTTCGGAAATGAAAAAGCAAATTTTATGGATTGCAGGCAGTATTGTCCTGTTTTGCTCTTGTGGCAACAATGCTGCCACACCCAACAATGGTTCATCTGTAGATTCTGCAGTGAATGCCACTAAGGCGGCCGACGAAAAGTCGAAGTCTGAAGAACACCACCGTCGTGAAGGTGAAGAAAAGAAGGCATCTGAGCAACCTGCTGCCGCTGCTCCCGCACCTGCACCCGCTCCAGCTCCCGAAGCTGCTGCGCCACAACAGGCTGCACCTGCTCCTGCCCCAGCGCCTGCGGCTGCTCCTCAGTCGCGCGGTTCGAGGCACTCCGACCAAGCAAAACACTAATCTCAGGCACTTATTCAACGCTATTATACAGAGGCGGGTCTACCAAGACCCGCCTCTGTCATTCTGGAGTCGGTTTGATGGTCGTGGCAGCAGGACTCGACCGCTTTCCAAATTGGTTTTTTTGACGGGCACCTAATATTGCAATCCCTATTGTGGGCTATACGCAATTTATGGAATACGGGATACAGACCAACCAAGTGGATTACCTGACCGAAGTGGAGAGGTTTCAAACCCAGTTCTATAGAACAGTAGTGCGGGGACATGGGGTGCCCTGACGATTAGACACCCATCTACACCCATCAGCGCATTAAATACGAAAAATATCGACCGGCAGGCCCTATATGCAACAGCACCAAGCTGTCGTTGGTGAGCTTCGAGACCGTAAATTCCGAATTGTTGATTAAGAGCACATGTTGCAGCGTGTCGTAATACCAGAATGTCGCTACCGAAGCTCCTGTTGCCCCCGGTGCCACAATAAGTCCGTTGGAAAGGCCGGTGGTGGCATCGGTGCATTGTTTCCAATTCTCGGGGGCACCACCAACCGTATACCTGGTTTGGGTAAAATTGCAGGTGTTGGCGGAACTGTAACCTGTCAATACCGTGTCGCCCGTTGTAGTAGAGTCTACCTGTGCCGCAACGTGCCATTGGCCCGCTATTTTGAGCTCCATGTAGTTCATGGGCGTTGGACTGTCGGCTTTTTTGGTGCAGCTAGATACCCAGATACAGCCCAACGCGAGTAGGATGTTTATAATCACTGTGATACGCATAGAAAATAATTTTAGAAACAATACTGTATGTAAAGTGTAATGCAAAAGTATACATAAAAATCGCATTATTGCGCGTGGTTTTTACTGCATATGCAAGTCTCTGATTGTCACTGGCGTTCATAGCCTTTATGTTTTGCATGGAGATTCCACCCGTTTTTTCGGGATATCCACTTTGCATACCTTTAAAGTGTCATGCTACTTTATAAAACGCTACTTACGGCCACTGTCGCCATCCTCGTCTCAGGTTGTGATGGCGGGCATGGTACAACTGTGGAACATCCCGTGCCGGTAACCGCGGCGGCTATTGCGAGTGCGGCCGCAACGCCCGACACTCTGCCGTCTTGCCTATTGCCTGCCATCATTTCCTGCATGAAAGCCGAAGATGGGGCGGGATGCGACATGTGCAAGCAAGTGACGGATTCGAGCCTGGAACTTTATTTCTACGGCACCATAGATAGTACAGGCACTGACTCCATGGTCATGATGTACGTCATCATGACAACCAACGGAAGCCGATACCCCGTGTGCCGGGGCGACATGAACGGCGACGGAAGGCCCGATTTGGTGGTTTCCGTCCACACGGAGGGCGGCGGCGGCAATACCTGGTGGGATGAACACCTGCTGTTTCTGGACAATGGAAATGGCGGCTATAAGCTGGCCGATTCGGAGCCCGATGGTGCAATAAACGGATGCGGGGGAGGCTATTTTTCGTGCGACACCATTGTGCACGGACTGCTGCACGGCACTGCCACCTGTTATGCCCCCGGCGATGGCCACTGCTGCCCCTCGCTTGAATATGGGGTGAACGTGAAATATGCCAACGGCAAATTGGTATTTGCCGGTAGAATGAGATGACCAAGACGATCATACCAAGGAGGGATTCGCGTAAATACAAAATTTCCGAAAAACAACGCGTTTTATTTCCTAACTTTGCACACTTTTCTAAAATTATCGTACCCGGATATGAAGTTGTCTCAATTTAAGTTTGACCTGCCTTTAAACCTCATAGCCCAACATCCTGCAAAAAAACGCGAAGACAGCCGCCTCATGGTCATCCATCGAGATACCGGAACCATCGAGCACAAAATGTTTAAGGACGTCCTCGGCTACTTTCACGACAAGGATGTCATGATAGTCAACAACACCAAGGTGTTTCCCGCCCGTCTTTACGGCCGCAAGGAAAAGACCGGTGCCAAGATCGAGGTGTTCCTGCTGCGCGAACTCAACAAGCCCAACCATTTGTGGGACGTGATTGTTGACCCTGCACGTAAAATCAGGGTGGGCAACAAGCTTTACTTCGGCGATAACGATGAGTTGGTGGCAGAAGTCATAGACAATACCACATCGCGCGGCCGCACCATCCGCTTCCTGTATGACGGTGGCGAAGAAGGCTTCCGCAAAATGCTGGATATCCTCGGCGAAACGCCGCTGCCCAAGTACATCAAGCGCAAGCCCGATGACGACGACCGCGAGCGCTACCAAACCGTATATGCCAAGTATGAGGGTGCCGTTGCAGCCCCTACAGCAGGGATGCACTTTAGCCGCGAACTCATTAAGCGTCTGGAAATCATAGGCGTACGCTTCGCCGAGGTTACTTTGCACACCGGCCTGGGCACATTCAGGCCAATAGAAGTGGAAGACCTCTCCAAGCACAAAATGGACGCAGAATACTTCAAGGTAGACGAATATGCCGCCAACTTGGTGAACCGCGCCAAGGTAGACAAACGCCACATTTGCTCGGTAGGCACCACCACCATGCGCGCACTCGAAAGTGCCGTAACGGCTCAAGGCTATTTGAAGCCCGAAGAAGGTTGGACCAACCTGTTTGTACACCCCCCTTATGAATTTTCCATTGCCGACTCCCTCATCACCAATTTCCACCTGCCCAAAACCAGCCTCATGATCATGGCCTGCGCGTTTGCCGGGTTCGACTTAATGATTGAGGCCTACGAAACCGCCATCAAAGAAAAGTACCGCTTCTTCAGCTATGGCGATGCCATGTTGGTACTCTAAGTCATATAGGTATAACTTAATGAAACGGGCACCCTGCGTCTTGCAGGGTGCCCGTTTCCGGTTATGTCGGGACTATTTCAGTCAGCTCAATTTTCCGGGGTAATCAGGACGTAATCGGTAGATGAGCCCCCTTTGCCTTCCCGTCAATTCAGGTATATACTCAATATTTGAATGCAACACCCGTGTAGTTGTGTGGGGTGATGGTTAGCAATTCCTGTTTCACGGTCTCCGAGACTTCAAGTCCGGCAACAAAATCGCGGATGGCTTCGGCGGTAATGCCGGCCTTGCCGCGGGTCAGGTCTTTTAGGGCCTCATAGGGCTTTGGGTAGCCTTCGCGCCTTAGGATGGTCTGCAATGCCTCGGCAACAACGGCAGGGTTCTGGCTCAGGTCGTGCTCCAACTGGCCGCGATTCAGCACCAATTTGCCCAAGCCCTTCAAGATCGATTTGAATGCCAGCAGACTGTGGCCTGCGGGCACGCCTACGTTGCGCAGCACGGTGCTGTCGGTCAGGTCGCGTTGCAGGCGGCTGATGGGTAGTTTCGCACTCAAGTGCTCGTAAAGGGCATTCGCTATGCCGAGATTGCCCTCCGCGTTTTCAAAATCTATGGGGTTCACCTTGTGGGGCATGGCACTACTGCCCACCTCGCCGGCCTTAACGCGCTGTTTGAAGTACTCCATAGACACATACTGCCATATATCCCTACATAAGTCTATCAGGATGTTGTTGATGCGCTTTAAGGAGTCGAATTGCGCGGCCAGGTTGTCGTAGGGCTCTATTTGGGTGGTGAAGGCATTGCGTTCCAAGCCCAAACGATCACTCAGGAACCGGTTGCCGAAATCTTCCCAATCTATACCTGGGAAAGCCACATGGTGTGCATTGAAGTTGCCTGTAGCTCCGCCAAATTTGCCCGAATAAGGGATGTTGCCAAACAACCGCATTTGTCCGCGCAGCCGCTCTACAAACACCATGAGCTCCTTACCCAACATGGTTGGCGATGCAGGCTGTCCGTGGGTGCGGGCCAACATCGGCACATCGCGCCACTCCACGGCCAATCCGTAAAGGGTGTCAATAACTTTGTTCAGCGTAGGCAGCACCACATCGTTGAGCATGTCGCGCCACAACATGGGTACAGCGGTGTTGTTTACGTCCTGCGATGTGAGGCCGAAGTGTATCCACTCGGCTGCTGCATCTGCACCAGCCAACACGGGTTGTTCTTTCAGGAAATACTCCACCGCCTTCACGTCATGGTTGGTGGTGCGTTCCACTTCCTTGATGCGCAGTGCATCGGCTTCCGAGAATTGGAGGTAGATGGCTCGAAGCGCATCGGCGGTAATGTGTGTGGGTAGCTCAATCACGCCACTGTCGGCCAAAAAAATGAGGTATTCCACTTCAACCTTCACCCTGTAGCGAATCAATCCGAATTCGGAGCAATAAGGTGCAAGTTCTTCAAGCTGGTTGCGGTAGCGGCCGTCGAGTGGGCCAATGGCGGTCAGGCTGTTCAAATCCATGCCTGCAAAGGTAGTGCAAACGGGCTATGCGGTTAGGGCATACAACATACTACATGGCGTTTACCGACTTGCCCGCTGAAGCCTTCCGGGTGCTGTCTTTTACCGGCCGCCCGGTAGGGTGGGGTGCTGCGGGCTGCTTGGTATTGAAGAATTCCTGCACATTGTCGAAAGATTTGCGCCAAGAGACTCCTACTCCGTTGCGGGTGATGGATTTTTCCAAAGTGGCGTCAAAATCGTTGGTGCTGAAACAGTTGAGGCGTAAATGGCTGGCCGGCGATACGAGGTACTGTATCTTGAAGTCGCCCGTGATATTGAGCGAGCCAACTGCACCGGTGCCTCCCGTTGCATGGCCAAAGTCAGACTTGCCCCCTATTTCCACCGTCAATCGGTCGTTCAGGTAGTTTTGGCTGATGGTGCCGGTAAATTGATTGCGGTTCTGGGTGGTAATGCCCGCATCGGCAATGGAATAGTTTTGGTAGTTTACGTTGATATTTACTTTGTTTTCGCCCACTAGCTTGTTCACTACACCGGTAAGGGTTGAGGATGCCGTGCTCGACAAAATCTGCGAGAAGTTGTTGATGGCTCCCGACGTTACCGACCCGGTGCCGAACAAGCCCTCCTGAGAAAGGAAATTGCCGGTGAGGAGTAATGATGCTACTTGGTCGAATTTCTGCCGGTCGTCCTGATTGATTTGGACCAGCTTGGCGTAGGCCGGGTTGTTCTCCATCCTTTTGTCTTCCACATTCATATCGAATGACAACTTGGGGTTGAAGAGGTTGTCTTGCATGTGCAGGACAATGTCGATGGGCTGGATGCGCTTGGCGTCTATGATGTCTGATGTGGAGGTGAGGGCAGCCTGTTCGGTGGTGCTCAACAAATCCATGAGCCGGGCCTTGGCGGGATATGTGGCAAATACGTCTACAGTCGTTTCATTAAATGGTCCCTTAAAGTAAATGGTACTACCCGAATTCAGTTTGAACTGCTTCTTGAAATTCTTCAATTGTTTGAATGTGAACGAGTAGGTTCCGGATTCGATATTGAAGTTTCCGGCAATACGCATGTCGTTGTCGGCAGGCATATTGAGCTGGATGTTGCCATCGCCCTTGGCATCAATGGCGTCGTCAGACGATGGGTCGAGAAGGATGGAGATATCGGCGAGGTCGTTCAAGTTGGCATCTATCCCGATGTTCAATTTTGTTGCAGAATGTTTCACGGGCTTCTCGGGTGTCTTCCCATAATTCTTAAAACTGACGTAGTTGTAGGCACCGGCATCTCCTGTGGTCTGCATAGGTAGGAAAATCCGCGATTTGGCGGCAGGGTAGAGGTTGTAGGCATTCAAGGAAATATTGCTGAAGGGGCCGGAAACAATAAATGAATCCATTCCTGCCGTCACACTGCCATAGAAGTAATTGTTTTCGGTTTTTGACAAGTGCATCACTTCGATTTTCTTGGACTGCAATTTGATGTGCATGCGCATGTCTCGGAACAGGTTGTGGTAAAAACAGCCCGTCACGACGGCGGCATTCTTGCCTCCATCGAAGGCTCTAACGGAATCGAATGAAATGTGGGTGTTGTCGATGTGTACGGATGCCTTCGGGATGGAGTAGGAAACACCCATGTAATCCAATTTGAAGCCGCAATTTTGAATTTTCACATCGCCTTCGATATCGGGGCTGTACGACTTGCCACCAATGGCTACCGCCCCGTTGACCTTGCCCGACATTCGGCTGAAGATGCCACTCACGAACGGTGAAGCCCATGACACCGGCACATTGGCGAATTTGATCATGCCATCCAATTGTTGGTTGATGTTGCTGTCGAACGAGACTTTGCCCGATGCGGTAAGCGAGGAGCCGTTGAAGTAAATGCCCGTCTGCGGGTCGATGATGACCATCTTACGCATATTGTCATAATCGCCGATGATGTTCAAATCGCCCAAGGTATCTGTGCCAAGTTTTACATCGTTCGCCTTAAAGTCTGCCGAGATGTAGGCGGCACGTAGGGGGTTCTTGATTTTGACGGTGCCATTCACCCGCCCGTCAGGTTGCAGGTAGGCCAATCCGGCCCAGCCACCCAATTGGCCCAAGTCCAGATTTTCGGTATTGACGGTAATGACTTGATCCGCGCCTTGCTCAGCATATCCCGCAGTTATTTTCTGCAATCCCGAAGACATGGCCAAGTTGTTCACGTAGAGGTAGTTGCCGCTGTAAACCGCCCGGCAGTCGCCCGCAATGTCCCACTTCAACTGGTTGAGGTAAAACGAAGATGGCGCGAGGGTGAGGTAAATGGAGTCCTGCTTCGTGATGACCATCCCGTTCAAAACGATGGACGTTGAGGTGTCGGGCGTTGTTGTGGCCACCGAAAAGCGCATAGAGTCGTTTGCCAAACTGGCCGTAAGCCCCACCGACCCGCTCAAGGAACTGTCGCCAATAGCCACATTGTCGATAGTCGTATTGACGTTCAGCGAATTCAAATTGCCAATGCAAGACACCGAGACATTGCTTAAATGCACCTTGCCGATGGTGCCAAAGGGCACGCTGGCTACGAGGCTCAGTTTTTGCGTACCGGTATTGAGCATGCCGCTCAAATAGGAACCGTCGAAACCCCGAATGGTGGGGTAGGTTATCGCGAGGAGCTCATCGATGTTTACCGTATTCACCACAAACTCGATATTCTGGTCCAGTGAAGAGATTTCGGGGGCGTTAATGAAACTGGGCAAGTAGGCGGCCAAATAATATTGAAACGACGCGGGCAGCTTGCTCAGTTTGAAATCACCCTTGATTTTTGCAGATATGTCGTTGCTTTGAACCTGTATGGTTTTGCCCGCATTGTCGCCCGATGCGCGCACCAAAACCGAATCGAGGCTTACGCGGCTACTGTTCTTCCTCAACTTGATGTCGTCCAGCCGCGCATAGCCGTGGAAGTTGTCCAAATTGCTGCCCGTACAATTGAAGTCGAAGACCGCTGCGGCCGTCACTTCGTCATCGGTCAGGTTCAGGTTTTTGAAATTGCAGTGGCTCAGGGTGGCCTTTGCCTTGATGTTGACCATCTCTGCCGAAAAATCGACGCTCCCGTTGAAGACCAACCCCAGATTGAGGTCGTCTACAGTGAGGTGGCCATCAAATTGTTGGGCGGCAATGGTGCCGTGGGTGGTGATGTCTTTATATTGGTAGCCCTTCCAAGCCACATTGTATATGTTTCCATCCAAGGTCACCTCCGCCACATTGGCATTGAACGACTTCCCCGACACCGTGAGGTCGAAACTGGTGTTCCCCAAATTCTTGATGTTGAACAACTTGCCGGCTTGGAAGTCGGACACCGAGACGGTACCGTAATATTTGGCACTGTCTACTTTAAATCCCGGCAATTCCATATTCATGTGGGTGGCTACCGTTCCCAGACTTGAATTCAGGGTGCCGGTTACGAGGAAATTGTCAGGTTTGCCCACGAACGACCCTTTGAAATAGGCATAATCCAACGCATTGATGCCGATATCGGTTTGGTACCGAAGGTCGGGGAGGTACTTGAAAATGCCCGCACCCGATGTGAATATCTCGCCTTGATCTACCGTTATGGTGCTTTTGAAAAAATCGGGTAGCCCAACTATGGAGCCGCTGCCTTTAAACTTTGTGGTGCCGTCGGTGATGTCGAGGTTTTTGGTATTCAGGTTGGCAACGGTACCGTGGCCGTCGCCCGACATTTTGAGGGTGACTTGGGGCAATTTCCGAAGCAGTGGGGCAAAATAGGCAATGTCGCGGGAGTCTATCACAGCATCCTTCATATGCCCAACCATTTCCACGCTGTCGTTATAGTTCAGGAAGCTGGGGAAGTGCTTGTAATGCATGGCATAATAGTGCTTCATTTTGCTGTAACCCGTTTCCAGATACAGGTTGTCGCAAACCGAGGCTATGGGAGATATGGATACCTTTGCCTGCAAGGTTTTCACCATAACGCCGCATCGGTCTTTGGCTTTCAGCTTTTTGATGTCGGCGAAAATGGTGTCGCCCACAATTTTGCAATTGTCGGCATGGAGGTCTATGCCGGTTATTTCCATATGGTCCGGGTCAAACTCTCCCGGGTTGGGCACTTTGCTGTTGAAATTCAAACTGAATCTACAGTCATAGAGGTTCAATGTCTTTACTTTGAGAAGCCAGTTATCGGGGTTGAATGGGGAGAAGTCGGCTACTTTGACGGTGTCGGGAATGTTGGCCCTGCCGCCTTTATAGGTGCGGAGCGCCACGTTGGCACCCTCAATGGTCAGCTCGTTGATGCGCAGGGCTTTTTGTTTCACATCCAGCCTTTTGGCATCCAGGTCCAAACTGCCAAGGTCGTAGTCCATATCCCAGCCCGTACGGGCATCGTCCATATGGAAGCGCACGTTCTTGAGGATGATACGCTCCAGCCCAAATTCGAAGGGCGTGCTCTTGGTGGTGTCGTTGTCGGGTGGCGAACCGAGTATGTCGGCCAGGAATTTGTAGTTCCAGTCTTCGGTGGAGTCGGGCCTGTAAAGGCGCACGAATGCCTTTTGTAGTTCCAGATAATGCAGCTTGGGCTTGTAGCTGTGAAAAAGCCAGTCGGTAATGTGCACTTGCAGCTTCCCCGCATACAGGAGCGTATCCCCATTCTGATCTCCCACAAACACGCCTTGAAGCATGAGGTGGTTAAGCATATCTATGCGTACTTTCTTTACCGAGACCCTGGTATGTAGCTTTGTGGAGAGCATTGCCGCGGCTTTCCGGGCAATAAAGTTCTGCACGCCGGTAAGGTTGACCATTGCAACGGCGCCAACTACAACCAACAACAAGGTCAGTATAGTGTATTTCAATATTTTTAAGGCAACCTTCAGTCTCGGAAGAATTTATTTTTTTTACAAAATTACATATGTATTTCCATAGTTCAAATTGCGCGGGGTGCAAAAGGGCTAAAAGGCGCCTATTCTTGGGCTTTATCGGCCCGAGCGTTTGGAGCCGTGCTCAATATACTCGTATACCACTTTGGGCTTTGTTTTCACGGGATGCTTTTTGTAGTACACATTATACGCATCGGCAAATGCGTTGAGGAGCAGCAAGCCCTGTTCCTGATAACCGATGCCCGTATAGTGCACCAAGTCGCGACTCAGCATATTGTATTTCTTGAACGCTGCGGCACCCTCGGCACCATCAGTCACCTTGTTGAGGTCCCAACAGGGCAGGTCGTGCTCGTCGCAATATTTTGCTATGATGGCGGATACTTTCTGGACGTTGGGATTGGGCTTCTTTTGTTTGAAATAGGAGCCTGCCGGTGTGGTGAACATCACGATGGCTCGCGGTGCTATCCTTTTGATGTTTTTTACCATAGAGTCGCACGTAGCCATCAGTTTGGCTTCGTTCACAGTAGGGTTTTGGGCCTCGTTGGTGCCTAGGGAGAGGATGAACAAGTCTCCGTTTAGGGCGTGCAACTGTTTCCAAAACAGGGCACTCTCGGTATAGTGGTCGAAACGGGCACCGTTCACGCCAATGGTATGGTAAAGCACTCCACAGGTGTCGCGCCGCTCCAAGGACACGCCATAGAAACTGAATGCGCCATTACCCGGCACGTCGGACTTGGCCAACTCGAAACCCGTGATGAGGGAGTCGGCATCGAAAACTATCGAGGGCGTGTCGGCACCTTCCTTGGAATGGAGGAGCACTGTGCGCCGCAATGCGGCATCGGTGATGCTGTAGTACGAACTGTCGGGGCCAAGGAAGAATACCAAGCGGTTGAAAAACTGCGGTTTGTCGTCCACGTCTTTCAAATTCAGCTTTATGGTTGCGTTTTCCTTGCCAGCCTGTATGCCGAAGCCGCAAATGCCGGTCTTTACCGATTTTTCGATTCCCAGCCTTGCGCTCTTCCATTGGGTGTTCGAGCTTACCGTGAAATCGTGGGGTGCATTGGATGCTGCCAATTGGTAGGGAAATAGGATGCCTCGCCCAAGACTACCGAAGTAATCTTGAAGCCCAGACCGTACCACCGATGTCATCAGGTCGGCCTGCAAGTGGGAGTCGCCGATGTGGATGATGTTTACGCGACCCTTCTTCTGGATTTTTATTCGGGCGAGTTTCTTGAAAACAGTATCCAATTTTCCCGGGTGGGCTATCGTATTGATGTCGTAGTCTATGAAAGAATAGTATAGGGGCGGTGGAGGGAGCCACTTCGAGCTGTCCTGCTGCCCCAAAGCCCAGAACGGCACAAAAAACACTATGCAGCACAACAGTTTTTTCATAGGGGCAGTAGTAGCAAAGATGCAACACAAATGCCGATTGTTTCGATAAAGGCACGTTAAACCGGAAGGCCGATGGAATGGGTCGGGGTGGGTTTTTGAATAATGACATTCAAATGATGCAAGGGTATCTATGTTGTTTTGGTTTCTGGAAAGACCTGCATATATTTGTTGTTCGCCCAAACTTTTGAAAAAAGTACTATCCATAATATCCTTTTGCTTACTGGGTTTAGGTACTTGGGGGGTATTTCCTGTGTTTCAGTTGCTGCGCTTGCGGGCTCAGCACATGGCCGAGGATGCCATGGAAATGTTGAAAGACAATGGCGAGTTTGCCATATTCGAGAACCTCACCGACAATCCGGGAGTGCAGTGGGAAGACGGACAACGGGAGTTTTGGCTTCAAGGAAAAATGTATGACGTGGGTAGGGTGATTACCGCAGGAACCACTACGTTTTATTACTGCTATGCCGATGAGGAAGATACCAATTTGACCACCGGTCTTGGGGGAGGGGTGAAGCCCGTTAATGAAGGCATCTATCGCCTCATGATTTTGTTGGCACGGCCCTTCGTCACAACAACCGGCATATCAATAATGCATTGTAGCGTGACCCACGTATTGACGTTGCCTTGTGCCCGCAGCGATGAGGCTAATGTGGCCAGGGGCGCGCCTGAAATTCCTGAGCCGCCGCCGTGGCATCGCGTCTTTGTGAGAAATATTTTTAAATATATTATTGTAAAATAAAAAATGATCAAAGTGAAAAAAATACTTTCCATTTCGCTTGCCCTGCTCCCACTAATGGGTTGGGCAAAGCATGTAGATGAGGCCACTGCGAAAAATGCAGGTGCCAACTTCCTCATTAAAAAAGGCGTAGCCGGTGTAAATGCCGCCGCCGACCTGAGTACTGTTTATACAGCGGTTTCCTCGCCCGATAAGGGGTCGGTAACTGCCTATTATGTGTTCAACATCAATAACGGCAATGGCTTCGTCATGGTATCGGGCGATGATGCCATCATTCCTATACTGGGCTACTCTTATGAGTTTCCTTTCGACATGAACCACATGTCGCCCTCCACCCGTGACTGGATAGACGGTTACAAAAACCAGATTACAGCAGCGGTTACCCACAACATCCCGGCCAAGGCCACAACCCCCGGCCAATGGGCGGAACTGCAAACTGCCGACCGTCGCTCGGGGAAAATTACGAAGGCTACTGCCGTGAGTCCACTCGTGACCACGCTCTGGGATCAAAGTGGTGGTGGAAGTGTGCCTTATAACGCCTATTGCCCCAATACCACCTCAACTGCCGGCCTATCGGTTACCGGTTGCGTAGCTACCGCGCTGGCCCAATTGGTGAAATTCTGGAACTGGCCTACCGTGGGCTGCGGCTATCATAGCTACTACGATGCTTATACAACGTCAGACGGGTCGGGCTCCAACACCTGGAATCCCGCCAACTACGGCAATACCGCCTATGCTTGGTCTTCCATGCCGCTATCTTCCTCCAATAGTGCAGTGGCAACGTTGATGTACCACTGCGGCGTGAGTGTGAACATGTCTTATTCCTCCAATGAAAGCGGAGCTTATGTAACGTTACCAGAAAGCTATCCCGTGAATTGTGCGGAATACGCTTTGAAGACTTACTTCCACTACAAGTCGACCACCAAAAGCGTGTTGCGTGAGGGTATCGGCGGCAATACCTTGGGAAGCTATTATGTTGGCCCCGACTTAGTGTATTGCAGTGGAAACGTGACGATAGACAGCATTGCCGAAAGTGCTTGGGTAACGATGTTGCAAGCTGAGTTGACCGCCGGTCGCCCCATGCTGTATGAAGGTGCCGGTAGCTTGGGTGGCCACTGCTGGATATGTGACGGTTGGGAAACCACCGGCGACATGTTTCACTTCAACTGGGGTTGGAGCGGTGCCAGCAATGGTTTCTTTACGGTCGATGCCCTTGCCCCTCCTGCACTTGGCGTTGGCGGTGGTGGCGGCAATTTTAATTATGACCAAGGGGTGGTTATGGGTGTAGTGCCCGACAGCTTCCCCTCCAATCCGGGTAGCATAGAACTTCAAGCCCACCTCAATTGCACCACGAGTTCTCCGGCTCCATACGGAACACCCTATTCCATCACTACCAAAATCTTTAATACAGGTTCGTCGTCCATCACCGCTGATTTTGCTGCACAAGTATTCGATACGTCGAGCAACCTCGTTGCCACCTTGTCCATCCTCCCTGGAGTTTCGATTGCCGCAGGCGACAGCAGTGCTGCCCTCACATTTGCCGATAGCAATGCATCCTTGCTCACTATTCCGGTGAGCTACCACAGCATCCGGGTAATGTATCGCCCTTCAGGCACATCAACTTGGACACCCGTGGCCAACAACGGCAAATTCATCAACTATACGATGTATGACGTGATGAACGACACCGACATAGTACTCTATGACTCCCTGCACGTGGGCAGCCACAACATCGTCCCCGGTGGTTCGGTATCGGTATCTACAACCATTGCCAACCAGAACTACTACGGAACGAACTTCACCGGTTCGCTTCGCGCAATCTTGTTGAATGTGGCTACCGGCGATACTTTCGTTATCCAAACGCTGACATCGCAAGCGATTACAGACGGAAGTCAAATTACGGCAACGTTCTCCAATAGTGCTGTAACTGCAGCCAACGGCGTCTACGCACTCATCGTACAGCATCAATATGGCGGTTCCGGCGCGTTCTACGTGACGAGCAGCGACTTTTTCGTCAATCCCATTTTGATGACCATCGGTGCGTCTTCAACAGGCGTTCCAACGCAAACATTTGGGGGCAATGTTGAAGTATTTCCCAACCCGGCCCGCGAAACCGTGAATTTCCTCGTAACCGGCACCACTGCTTCCGAATTACATGTGATGGATATTATGGGCAAGCAAGTGGCTGCCCTCCGCACATCGGGAGGTTTTGCTTCTATGGCATTGAATAGCCTTGCCGAAGGCACTTACATCGCCCAAATCGAAACCGCAACAGGTGTGGTCACGAAGAAGTTCGTTGTAGTGAAGTAGTCTTAATCATTTTTCTTGAGCCGGCATCCAGCCAATCGTAAGCTTGGATGCCGGCTTTTGTGTGTGGTTGCAGAACCGGGGCGGTGAGTATCCGTGCCTGTTTCGTTTGGCACCCAAGACATGGCGCACCAACCCCTGCGCAAATCCCAAGAAAATCCCCCTATCCGGGCGGTAGCCATACCGACCTACCCAGAAACAGGTGCCGGATTATTTTGACTACTTTTACGTTTAAACTTTTAGGGCTATGAATACTGAAGCGTTCTATGGGGTTCTTGACAAGGAACTTTCGGAAATTGTGGGAAAACACGCTGACGATGCATATATTAGTAAAAACAAATCAGTACCCGACAAACAAAAGGCATTCGCGCTGCTGATTTGGTTTCTGGATTTTTATGGAAAAAAATCGGACTATTCAGACTACATCACCGACGGAGATGACGACGGTTCCTGCGACTTGATATTCGACAACATGGATAACCAAGGCAGAAACGTTTTCTATATCGTCCAATCGAAATGGAACATCTTGGGAAATTGCGGGAAGGAGGTCGAAAAAAAAGAAATACTGCAGGCATTGGCCGATTTTGATGCCATCATCAAGGGAAAAAAAGAGCGGGTAAACGCCAAACTAAAGGCCAAATTGGTGGAATTGAATACCCACCTTAGCCAGAATGGTGATGTTAAATTCATCTATTTGGCATTGTGCAGGGAGAATCCGAAGGCTGACGACAATATCAGGAACTTCGTAAACAGCCACAGACGGACTCGGTTTGAATTTTACGACATCAATCGGATAAAGGTCGACTACATAGAGAGGCACTACAAGAAAATCGACCCGACCAATCCCTTGGAGAACCATTACGACCCCGAAGAAAGCAAAATAAACATAGAGATAAAGCGACTGGG
The DNA here is from genome assembly GCA_903905685.1 of uncultured Bacteroidota bacterium. Lineage (GTDB taxonomy): Bacteria > Bacteroidota > Bacteroidia > Chitinophagales > Chitinophagaceae > CAIYTT01. Next base: position 17,520 of record CAIVHI010000128.1, read on the forward strand.
GACATCGGAAAACTGTATCAGGATTGAAAGGCCGTTTGAAGCCTATGTATTTCTGATTAGGCCGAAAACGGTATTCGAACTATTCGAAAAATTCGGATTTTCTTTGTTTTTCAGAAATGTCAGGAACCCGCTCATCAAATCGGATTTCAATAAGGAAATCGAAGATACGGCAATCGATAACCCAGCCTATTTTTGGTATTACAATAATGGATTGACGGCAATAACCTACATGATTCCTGAAATAAGGGGCGAAGCCACCCTTTTGGAACTTACAGGGCTGCAAATCATCAATGGTGCCCAAACGGTATATTCAGTCTACAAAGCATATAAGGAAGCTTCGCCTACGAAAAGGGAAATCATGAACAGTGAGGCGTTCATAACGCTACGGCTGCTCAAATCGGGGGGGCGCGATTTCGACCTGAAAGTTACAAAGTTTACCAATTCGCAAAACCCAATTAGCGATCGCGACTTCAAGGCCAACGACGATGTGCAGGTAATGTTGCAAAACCAATTTTATGCCACACCCTTTTGGTACGAAAAAAGGCGGGGAGAGTTTCGTTCAATACCCAAGGGCGTCCGTATTGTTCCAAATGACGTTTTCGCCAATTGCTATTTGGCCTACTGGTTGGGTGACCCTGTGAGTGTGGTAATAAACTTGCTGCAAATGGAGCAGTCTAAAAAAGACCTGCTTTTCGTGTCGCACAAGGACGATAAGGGCGGCCTGTACGAAAAAGTGTTTGGCCCGGACGCGCGGTTCGAAGATTTCCTGACGTCGTATTGTTTGATGGAGATCATTGTGAACAATTCCACCTCCGAAGATCCATTTTCAGTAAATTTGTACCAGATACTTTCGCTATCCAAAGTGGTGCTTGAAAAGTATTTGAAGGCGAAGTGGGGAGCTGACACGAATGTTGAATTATCGGTTAGGCGTATGTTGGAGAAAGGCGATACGAGCGCAATCCTGAAGGCATTAAAGTATATCGACCAATATTTGCTGAGCATAGTTCAACCGAACGGCGATGTCCAATCTTCCAGTAGCCATTACAGTATATCGAGCGCCCAAATTCAATTTGAGCGCGTCAAAGGGGAACTGGAGCGTCGGGAAATCGGGGTTCAGACCATCGATGACATAGAGTTGAACGCTGAAAATGTGTAAAATGGGCATGGAGGCGAGTTGCGGATGGACTCAGGTGGTGCCGAAGCTCACACCGTCGTCCTGAACCTACACCTATTCGATAGACGACACCCGACGGCATCTTGACTCCCCTTCAATCGAAGTCGCTTTGTCCGGTGTTCTTCACATGCCGAGGCGGAACACCGTTTCCCTTCGGGTTGCAGAATTTTTTATCCACATACACTTTCCTTCCATTGGCATTCCAATAGTAGCATCCACCCCTGCTGCCGCTTTCATATTTCTTCACCCAGGGTGCAGGTTGCGGGTCTCCACCACGATAGCGGCCCGCAGGATAGTTCCTGCGGTTGTCTTTGTTGGGGTTGTGCTCCTTGCCGCCTCCATAGGGAATCAGCGGGGCGACCGTAAATGCAGGCCCGTTCTTGCGGTTTGCAACCATTAGGGTATCATAGGTGAGGTATCGTTTCGCCACCCACCCGAAGTAGCAGTGGGTCTCGCCAAGGCTGTCGGCATATTGAAACCGGATGTGGGCCAATATACCGTCGGTCGGCGCGGGGTCTCGCTCCACCCTACATCCCCGGTGAAGAATCATCTCCACAACGTAGTCCTTTTCCGGACTGTCGCGAAGCAGCACGTTGTTGCGGGTTATGACGGCAGTCTTGGCTGATGCACAGCCGCCAATATTCGTCAAAAAGGCCGCACATACGGCAAGAACTGTCTTGCACCTCATTAATTCATCCCCTCCATAAAAAGGCGAAGGGTTATGCCGTTGTCGACATAACCCTTCATTGCATTGAGTATCAATAAGTTTAGAAATTTGCTTGGTTGTATTTCACGTCTGCACTCTTGATGATGGAGGGTTGTAGCATTTGGCCCACCATGTTGCGGTTCTGCATTTCCATTTGGGCACGTTCTTGGGCCACCTTCATTGGGGCTTGTGGGTCGTCGCCTGCCTTAACTCGGTTCAATACCGATATGAAGTAGACGCCGGCCATGCCGCGAATAGCGGGGCTTACGGTATTGGGTTTCAAGCCATCGAAGAAGGTATAGCCCACCACTTTGGGTTCGTAGCCCAAGTTGGGGAGGAATGAAGCACCGAGCGACACGGTATCCACTTGTTGAACTTGCTGGCCTGTAGCTGCCGCAATATCCTCCAGAGAGGCTTTGCCTTGGCACATCTTGGCTATTTCTTCAGCTTTCTTCTCCTCACGCACTTTTTGTTCCAACATAGGGCGGTTGGCGGCAGTGATATTCAATGAACCCTTGTCGTCTGCCGACAACAACTTGATGACTACATATTTCTGGTCGCCCAATTGGAACGTTTGCGATACGTCTCCGGGTTTGTGGTCATACATCCAGCGAACCACTTCGCGAGATGCCCCCATGCCGGGAACGGTGAATGCGCTTACTTTCACGTTTTCGGCAAGGCGTTTGTCATAGCCCAGTTTCTTGGCGTTGGCGTCAAATTCCGCTCCGTTGGTGCTCTTCGCAGCAAAATCGTTGGCCTTGGCGTAAAGTGCGTTTACCGTGCTATCGCTGGGGTTCAGGACTTTGGAGATGATGGCCAATTTTACGGCAGTCATTTCGTTGCGCTGGTTGATGATTTCTATATAGTGGTAGCCGGAGTAATTGCCGCTTTCCACTTTAACAGTCTTTTTCTCGCCCGCGGCACCTTCCCAAACAAAGTCGCCGAATTCCTTAACGATGCCGGCACGTTGTGCGAGGCTCCACTCATACACGCCGCCGTTGCGGTTGCTGCCTTGGTCGTCGGAGTAGCGGATGACCAGAGAGTCGAACGAAGCACCGCCGCGGATGGCCGCAGCAATACTGTCAACGCGCATTTTGGCTACGCTGTCCGCAACCACGTCACGACCTTGATCTTTGGTTTTAATGAGGATGTGCCTGATTTTCACAGAGTCGGGCAATGTCTTCTTGGCCGTCACCTTGGTGAGGTGGTATGCACCATTTTCAAGGTACGGGCCAAATACTTCGCCCGATTGCATGCTCACAATGGAATCGATGAATTGCGATTGGAACGATTTCTTGTTCACATACGCTTCGGAATAGGCACCGGGGTCGTCCGATTTATTGTTCACCATCGTCTTGTTGTCTTTGGCGGCAGCAAATTCGGCCTTGATGTCGGCCAATGCGGTTACCGCGCGGGCGGTATCGGCAGATGCAGGGACGATGTCGAATGAAACATATTCGGCAGTACGAGACACTTGGTCGGGGGTGTACATGGCACGGTGGCGCGCCATATAGCCCTTGATGTCTTCATCGGATACGGTAACTTTATTGTCGGGAACCGCAGTATAAGGCACCTTCACGAACTTGATGGTAGCCGTCATTTCGCGATCGTCGAAATTATGTTTGGCCACAAACATGGGAGTGAAGATGGAGCCCGCAAACATGCTGTTGAATTTGTTGATGCGGTTGTTCCTGATGATGTAGGTCTTCAGGGTTTCCCACTGCTCTTTAATTCTGCCATACACTTGTTCGGCACCTGCGGGCGGGTTAGTGAGCGATTTTTCAATCTCTTTCACCCGCTGCGGGTCGAACATGTTGGTTTCGGGATTGTTGAAAATCGCTTGTCCGTCTACAGAGAAACGGCGCACCAGTTGGTCGGCATTGGGGCCGTAAATCAGCTCTTTTTCTTCATCCTTGGTAGTCGTAATGCCGAGTCGGTCGCATTGGTCGCCGATGATGGTCTCCATCACCGAGTTCTGAAGCACCTGCTCGCTCAGTTGGGCGCGCCCGGCTTCATCCATGGGGCTTTTGGGGTTGTAAATCGCCATCAAGGTTTCATATTCCTTTACCCGTGCCTGAAAGTCCTTCGGTTCAATCTTCTTTCCGTTGACCATGGCAACGCTCGTACTCGACGAACCTTTGAAAAAATCACGGAGCGAAGAGCTGTTTGCACCCTCCGATATGATCCAAATGGACAACGACACGGCAATTACCGTACCCGCCAGTTTCCCGTTTTTCCTGATTTTAAGTATTACAGACATTCCAAGATTGTATTATGTTTTTATTAAGGTCGGCAAATTTATGGTAAAAATTGTGATTATTCACCTTTCAGCCGTTCGGCAACCAATAAATAATCCTATGATGTTGGTGCCGGCACTACAGGATTGTAATAGATAATTAATATTGGTTGACGCGCTGCCCATTTTAGCCGAATACACACAAAAAATAGTTCGATTTTCCTTTTTGAATCAGCACATACCTGCCATTGAGTAGGTGCGATGCCGACAATGTGGTGGCGGCATCCGTCGCTTTCTCTTTATTTATAGATATGCCACCATTGGCAATCAGCTTTCGTGCTTCGCCCTTGGAGGGCACGATTTTCGTATTGGCCAAGAAATCGGTGAGTGGAATGCCATTGGCAAGTTCGTCCAAGGTGCCGTCCACCTGCGGAACGCCGTCCATCACTTCCAGCAACTGCTGCTCGTTCAGCGTGCGTAGCGCTGCTACGGCCGAGGTGCCGAAAAGTATTTCAGAAGCCTGTTTCGCAAATTCGTAATCGTCGATGCCGTGAACCATTACCGTCATCTCCTCGGCCAGCGTTTTTTGCAACAGCCGTTGGTGGGGTGCTTCTTTATGGGTGGCTACCAGGGCTTGGATTTCGGCTACAGGCCGAAAGGAAAACGTATAGGCCAGCCGTTCTGCATCATCATCGGTCTGCTTGATCCAAAACTGGAAAAATTTATACGGGGAAGTCCTGTTGCGGTCGAGCCAAACATTGCCGGATTCCGACTTGCCGAATTTTCCGCCGTCGCTCTTGGTCAGCAATTTGCAGGTAATGGCATAGGCATCTCCGCCACCCTTCTTGCGGATGATTTCGGTACCGGTCACCATATTGCCCCACTGGTCGGCACCGCCCAATTGCAACTTTACGCCCATTTGCGCATGCAGGTGGTAAAAGTCGTAGCCTTGAATGAGCTGGTAGGTAAACTCTGTAAACGACATGCCGGTTTCCATCCGGTTTTTCACGGAGTCTTTGGCCAACATATAATTGATGGGGATGAGTTTGCCTACATCGCGGATGAAATCCAGAAACCTGAAATCCTTGAACCAGTCGTAGTTGTCCACCATCACGGCGCAATTGGGTAAGGCGGGGTCGAAGTTGAGGAAGTGCTCCAATTGCTTGCGAATGGCGTTGCAGTTGTGGCGCAGGGTGTCGGCATCGAGCAAATTCCGCTCCTGCGACTTGCCCGACGGGTCGCCAATCATTCCCGTTGCCCCGCCTACCAGTACAAAGGGTTTGTGTCCCGCTTGCTGAAGCCGCATCAGCAGCGTAATAGGTACCAGGCTACCCACATGGAGGCTGTCGGCCGTGGGGTCGAACCCTATGTATCCCGAGACCATTTCCTTCGCCATTGCGGCTTCGGTTTCGGGCATGACGTCTTGAAGGAGGTCGCGGTCGCGCAATTCTTGAATTAGATTCATCTGTGTTTCCGATTGTGGCCCGCCGTGGCGCGGGGTGGCAAAAATAACCAATTCAGCCTTGCGGCAATGTACGGATGGATGGGCTGCATATTGCCATCAATTAAAATATTTTAGCGACTTTGCAGATTCCCCAGAATCGGTTTATTTTTGGCAAGTTTAAGATTTTGCTTGCAATTTGCAGTCGAAACTTTACATTTGTTGTCTTCATTAGATTGTAGTACCAAATAATCAGGCATTGAAACGGTATCTTTTATCGATCCTTCTGTTCCTCCCGCTTCTTGCAGGAGCGCAACTGAACAACGTTTTCCTTGATAGGTCTGAGCAAGATCATCATGAATTTGGGCTCACCTTTGGTGTCGCGAATTACTATGGCGACCTCCAGCCCAAGTTGTTTCCCAGCTATGGGTATATGCCAATGGTTGGCATAGTGTACAAGTATTTTATGAACCCTCACCTTGGTCTGCGGTTTGGTGCCAGCTATACGCGGCTTACTGCTGCCGACAGTTTGAGCAGCATTCCTGCCGATGTGGCGCGTAATCTGAGCTTTACCACCAACCTATTCGAAATCCACGGTGGACTGGAGTTGAATTTCTGGCCTATCGATATCATGAGGAATAAAGTGACTCCATACATTTTTGGTGGTATATCGGCATTCTACTTCAATCCTTATGCCCAAGACTCCAATGGCTCTAAAGTGTTTCTCAGGCCTTTGAGTACCGAGGGCGAAGGCTTGCCCATGTATCCCGGCCGCAAACAATACAGCTTGGTCAACATCGCGTTCCCATTTGGCGGAGGTATGAAATTCTTCATCGGCAAAACCATTTTCGTGACCACCGAAATCGGCTTCCGTTATACCAACACCGATTATCTTGATGACGTTAGCACGTCTTACGTGAATTTGGATACTCTGGCTGCCTACAAAGGGCAGTTGGCCAAGAGGATGGCCTATCGTGGCAACGAAGTTCGCGGTGTGATAGACCCCGTTTACCCAAATTACGGTGTTCAGCGCGGCGACGCATCATCCAACGACTGGTATTGGTTTGCAAATATCACTTGCACGGTTTACCTCAAAGCATTTGGCGGCACAAGGGAATACCTGAAAACCAAGTGTCCGGGGTTTTTCAAGAGTTGGTAGGCGCTAGGGTGTGTTGAATGCTCTTTGAGTGCGATTCAGTTGGATTGGCGTTTATTGGGCAGAGCTCGGTTTTTTCCTTGCCTTAGTTTGGCAGCGGTACCCTATATGGAGTCCGGTTCGCAAATCCTTATCTGCGACCTCTATATATGAACTTCCGGATATGCCGGGCCGTATTGAATATTTTGTCGGTACATTTGCACCAACGCCATTGTTGTTGTTGGTGGTGGAATTCCGGATATTGCCACGCGGCTGTAGACGGATTTTCGACAATGCGCTGCGAGCGTAGCACTGCAGTATAGCCGACAGCCTTACTTTGGGGTATTTGATTTTTAGAACATAATATTTTACACATTACGTATGAATTTACCGCACCCGTCCGAGCTGTTAAGCAAAGAATGGACATCGATTATTAGGGAAGCATCAAGTCAGTCGGAGATTGAACGTAAACTTCCTAAAGCTCAATTGGACCTCATTTTCAACCAAGGTTGGTTCAAACTCATGGTTCCGGCATCGTATGGCGGCGGGCAAAAGCCGGTGGACGAAGCCATCCAATTCATTGAAGCGTTGGCTTGGGCCGACGGCAGCTTGGGTTGGAACGTGGCATTGGGCGCCATGGCGGCATTCCAATCTGCTTTCGTCAACCGCGACACATCAAAAATGACCTTGACCGGTGGGGATTTCTACCCCACTTTTTGCCGCACCGCATCAGGCACTGCCGAGCCTACCGAAAATGGCTACGTCATCAATGGAAAGTGGGACTACATCAGCGGCTCGGCTGAGGCCAATTTCATCGTCATCAATTGCATTGAGAATAAGGACGGCCATCCCGTGTCCAACGAGGATGGCAATTTGCGTATCCTCTCCTTCGTATTGCTCAAAAGCGAAATCTCGGTTGTGCCGGGATGGAAAAGTTTGGGGATGCTCGGAACTACAGGCGACAGCATTGTTGCCACCAATTTGTCCGTAGATAAAGAAAGGATGTTCGTCATGGGGGAAGGTAGGATGGAGAACAACAGCCTCTATTCCTTCCCGTTCCTGCAACTTTGCGAAGCCTGTTTGGCAGCCGTAGTATCGGGTCTTACACTGCATTACCTTGACTTGGCAAATGCCTATTTTTCCTCAAGGAATACCCCCGATGGCGTTCTGCTGGCCGAAGACCGCGTGGTTCAAGGCGAACTTGGACGCCTTACCCGCAAGTTTGACGCTGCACGCGAGAAGCTTTTTTACAGCGTTTCGATACTTTGGATGGCCTGTGCAGAGCACAAGCCGTTATATCCTTCGTTGCTCAACAAAGTGAGTGCTGCAACGGCGGTATTGGCCCAAGTCTCTCGCGAAACCGTGAACGACCTCTATCCGTTCTGCGGCATCAGCGTGACCGAACAGGATTCGGAGTTCAACCGTGTTTGGAGGGATTTTCAAACTTGCGGTCAGCACAGCCTCTTGGTTTTCGGCGGCATCACTTCCCTTTACTACCGTTAATCCATATTACTCGGAAGCCGGCCAAACAAGACACGTTGTATGGCCGGCTTCTCCATTATCAGGAGTTGCGAAAGGGTTAAGGCTTACGCCCGTGTTTTGAAATCAGGCGGTCAATGACTTCGGCGGTAACGTTGGGATAGTCAACTTTAATGTGTTTTCCCGTATTTAGCCACTCCCTAATCACACCATAGTTTTTCTCCGAAAGCGTAGGAATGACGGTAGCCCCCATTTGCTCGGCACCCAGGGCATTGCATTGTTGCTCGTATTGGGTGAGCATCGGGATGACGAGCACCTTTTTGCCGAGAAACATGGCCTCTGCAGGGCCTTCAAACCCCGCGCCGCACAGCACTCCGGTTCCCGAAGCCATGCTTTCCACGAAAGCCGTATTGTCGATTCTCGAAACCGATACGTTATTGGAGACAAACGGCGTTTTATTGTGTTTGGAAAACACGTTCCAACGCGCATCTGGGAATGCGGACAGGTGCTTCACTATCGTGTCGTCGTCGTAGGCAGGCAAGTAAACCGTGTAGTGGCCTTTGTCGGTTGGGGTCAGGTTCCTGATTTCACTCCGGATTACCGGTGTGGAAATGTTTTCTCCGAAGGATTTGAAATGGAAACCGTATGCGGCTGTGGTTGGTGCATAATGCTTCAGCACGGTCATGCCCATAGGGTCGGCCACTTTGGGTTTCGGCGCGTTGGGGTGCAGCACCGCGCATTGGTGGCTCAGCGAAATGCAGGGAAGTTTTTTGCGCCGGCATGCCCAAGCAGAAACCGGCTCGAAATCATTGATGACCAAATCGTAGTCTTCAACAGGGCAGTTGGCAATGTCTTTCAGCAATGTGGGCAGTCGCAGTTTTCGGGCAGTATCCAAAATGTCTACCCCGCCCCGCTTCCCAAAAATGAAGCTCATGCCATAATATTTGTATTTCACGGGGAAGGGGACCGATACATCGGCCTGAATGCCACTCACCAACACGTCAACCGTGCCGTATTTGCAGAGTAAAGGATATACGTCGCGGGCGCGACTCAGATGACCATTGCCGGTGCCCTGAATTGCAAAAAGGATTTTCACTAGATGTAAAAGTTGTTTTTAGCGGTATCAACAAAATCAGGCAGCTTCCAGTTTGCCCGATACTTCTTCTTCGTCGGAATCTGCTTCGTCGGGAGCCACCTGTTGGCCGCCCTTTACATTGAGCTCCATCATGAGGCTTGCCATCAGCGATTTTGCAGTTTCCTTTTTCTGCTTCTTCTTATTGATATCTATTGTCTTGGCAACAGGGTCGTTGAAGTAGGAATAGAGAGACCAAGCTCCGTCGTGATACTCCAATGCGGTGAGGTTTTCAATCCAGTCGCCGGAGTTCATGTAGGTAATGGGCCCGTTTTTGGTGACTACCTTTTTGATTTCGGGATGGTGGATGTGCCCACACACTACATAGTCGTAGTTGTTTTCGGCACCTATCGAACATACGGTATCTTCAAAACTATTGATGAATTTTACGGCACTCTTTACACTGTTTTTTACATTCTTCGAAATCGAAACCTTGCCGCGACCCATTTTCTCCGAGAAGAAATTGACGACGCTGTTGATGAGTATCAGGATATCGTATCCTATAGCGCCGAGGCGGGCCAACCACTTGCTGCTTTGCATCACCACATCAAATACATCGCCATGGAAAATCCAGACCTTGCTGTCATTGATTTTTAGGGAGAGTTTGTTGGTGATTTTCAGGGAGCCCAGTTGGAAATCCTTGAATTTCCGCAGCATTTCGTCATGGTTGCCGGGTATGTAGTAAACCGGTACGTCCTTGGCAATGTAGGAGATGAGCTGTTTCACAACCATCATATGGGTGGTTGGCCAGTAACGCTTCGTAAACTGCCAAATATCGATGATGTCTCCGTTAAGGACAATGCATTTTGGCCGGATGCTCTTCAAGTACTGCAGTAATTCCGTGGCATGGCAGCCGTAAGTTCCGAGGTGGATGTCGGAAAGAACCACCATGTCTACATCCCTTTTACCCATATACGCTATTGTACTTTTGACTCAACAAAATGACTGAAAGGGTATAATGAAATGATTAACGGAGGGTTATCTAAATATTAAAATGCGCTCCGTTTCGGTAAGGCCAATGTTTTCATCGAAAAAAAATGCATCGAGACTGCAAAAATGGCGGCTTCAAAAGCCGACCGTTTATCGATGTCTTCCGGATTCTGTACATTTGACATCGATATGTTTGGAAGTTGGTTCGGTCGAAAAAACAGGGATAAGGAGGAACTAGGCGAATCTGATGGTGCAGGTTTCGGCGACTGGTCGTTTCTTGGTGCCGACATGCATTCGCACTTCGTTCCAGGCATCGATGACGGCTCGCCCAATATTGAAACATCGGTTGAACTGGTAAAGGGAATGGTGGAAATGGGGTATTCCACCATAGTGACCACTCCGCACATCATGGTTGATTTCTATCCCAATACGACCGAAAAAATATTGGATGGTTTACAGGTGCTGCGCAGTGCGCTTGAGAAGGCGCAAATTAAGGTGGAAATTAGGGCGGCGGCGGAATATTTCATAGATGAGTATTTTACCGAACAGTTGGAAAAGCGGGATTTGTTGACCGTAATCGATAAGCAAGTATTGGTTGAGTTTTCCATGTATAGCGAGCCCCCAATGCTCAAGGAGGTGCTGTTCAAGATGATGACCATGGGCTACCGGCCCATAATGGCGCACCCTGAGCGCTACAACTACTACCACGGTAACGTGGATACCTTTCGGGAATTCAAAGATAGGGGCTGCCTGCTTCAACTCAATGCCCTGTCGGTGGCAGGCTACTATGGCGAGAATGTGCGCCGGGTGGCGGAAGACCTCTTGCAGCGGGGGTTGTACGACTACTGTGGGTCGGACGTGCACCATGACCGCCATTTGGCAGGCATGAAAGCATTGACTACCAAAAAGGCCTTCCGCCCATTGATGTCCTATCCGTTTTTGAATAAAAAATTATGTTTTTAGGTTGAGGTGGAAATAAACAAGGGAAAGTTTATTTTTGCGGGGGGCGCATTTGCGGCCTTCTTCCGTATTATATCAAATTGTAAATTAACCTAGGTTATTACGTCGTCAATATGAATGAAAGCAATTGTTATATAGGTGTTTTGGGGCTGGGCTACGTTGGCCTTCCGCTCGCAGTCGAATTCGCGAAATATTATCCAACCGTGGGGTTCGACATCAACCGTAAGCGCATTGGTGAGTTGGCGGAAGGGGTGGACAATACTTTGGAGGTGGATGAAAGCCTACTGAAATCGGTATTGGTGTCGGACTTGGGCGCGGGAGACCGGCCTGGGCTATTGTGTTCGTATGCTCCCGACGACCTGGCAAAATGCAACTTTTACATTGTAACCGTTCCCACCCCGGTGGATCGCAACAACCGCCCCGACCTCACACCACTCTACAAGGCTAGCGAATCGGTAGGGAAGGTGTTGAAAAAAGGCGACATTGTAGTTTATGAATCAACGGTATACCCCGGCGTTACAGAGGAAGAGTGTGTGCCGGTATTGGAGAAATTCTCGGGACTGAAATTCAACGTGGATTTCTTTTGCGGTTATTCGCCCGAGCGCATCAACCCGGGAGACAAATTGCACACCGTTTCCAAAATCAGGAAAATAACTTCAGGGTCTACCCCCGAAATTGCGACAATCGTAGATACCGTATACTCCAAGGTGATTACCGCAGGCACCTTCAAAGCCACCAGCATCAAAGTGGCCGAGGCCGCCAAGGTGATTGAGAATTCGCAACGCGACATCAATATAGCCTTTGTGAACGAACTGGCAAAGATTTTCAACCTTTTGGGTATAGATACCCACGACGTTTTGGAAGCAGCAGCCACCAAATGGAATTTCTTGAATTTCAAGCCGGGGCTCGTTGGCGGGCACTGCATTGGCGTAGACCCTTACTATCTTGCCCAAAAGGCGCAAGAAGTGGGCTATCACCCCGAAATCATCCTCGCAGGCCGTAGGCTGAACGATGGTATGGGAGCGTATGTAGCCAACGAAACGGTGAAACTCATGATTAAGAACGACCAGCCAGTGAAAGGTGCGAAAGTGCTGGTGCTGGGCATAACTTTCAAAGAGAATTGTCCCGACGTGCGCAATACCAAGGTGGTAGACATCATCCGCGAGCTGGTGGGTTATGCCATAGATGTGACCGTTTATGACGTATGGGCCAAGCCCGCCGATGTGGAACACGAATATGGCATCACTACCCTGACTGAAATTCCGGAGGGTGCCAAATTCAATGCCATCATTATGGCCGTAGCCCACCGTAGCTTCTTGGATACCGATTGGACACAATACCTACATGCCGGCGGAGTGGTTTATGATGTGAAAGGCTGTTTAGACCGTGCCGTGCCCACTGCAAGATTGTGGGCCCTTGAATGATAAAAGTGTTTTTTCGTTATTTGCTTAAAACGTCTGAGATGAATTTAGGTTACCGACATGCTCTTGTGAAGTCTGCATTTTTTGTGGGCTTGCTTTATATCGTTTCTGCCGCATCGTGCATCGCACCAAGGAAGGCATTGTACTTTGCAGATATTTCAGATACGTTGTCTAAGCCACTGGTATTGCAGCCCACCACTTTTGTTGAGCCCAAAATCGAGCCCAACGACATCTTGACCATTACCATTCAAACTATTGAGCAGGCAGAATCGAACACCCCGATAACGTCGAATACCTTGGCGACCTTCAACCCATTGAACGGGTTTCTGGTTGACAAGAACGGTTATGTCGAATTGTCGCTTATAGGTTTCGTCAAAGTAGGCGGCCTCACCACCAGTGAGGCGCGGGAGCTCATCAAGCAAAAAGCCCGTGAATTCTATAAAGAGCCTGTAGTAAACTGTAGGATTGCGAATTTCAACATCATGGTTTTGGGCGATGTGACGAAACCGGGTTTTGCCAATTTTCCCGATGAAAAAGTGACCATTCTCGATGCTTTGGCACAGTCGGGCGACATCAACCTTACCGCGCGCAAAGACGATTTGATGCTCATCCGCACCGAAAACCAAGAAAAGAAAATTGTCAGGCTCAATGTAAATTCTTCCGAAATATTCAATTCCCCCTATTTTTATCTGAAACAGAGGGACGTACTCATTGTGGAGCCCCGTAAACCCAAGATTCGCGATAGCGATAACAGGTTTGTCAAATACCTGAGCATCGCGTCAACAATCGTTTCGCTCACAACAATCATTTTGGCTTTCAAGACCTACGTCAAGTAAGCACCCATAAAGAATAGTTAATGGAAATCAACAACAGTCCCGGCGTCGAGGAAACACGGGGTGTCAAGAACGGGAAAGTTGAAGATTCAGGCTTCAACGTCAAATGGATTGTCACTACCATATTCGGAATTTGGCCGTGGCTCATTGCCAGCGTCATTGTTTGCCTCATTATAGGCAACCTGTATCTGCGCTATACCCTGCCCATCTATAGGTCTTACTCCGAACTCCTCATTAACGACTCTAAGAAAGGTGGAAGCTCGGGCGGCGAAGATTTATTGGAATACTTGAAAATCAACAATAACCGGATAAATGTCGAAAATGAAATAGAAATCCTCAAGAGCCGGTCATTGATGTGCCGGGTGGTGGAGCGATTGCCCGTAAACGTTCAATACTTCATATCGGGCAAATTCAAACGTACCGAGTTCTACTCCAACCGACCTTTCGATTTCGTCACGCCCGATTCGTTCGATTTTTATTATAATTGCAAAATATGCATATTGGATGCCGACCATTTCAAATTGTTTGAAGGCGCCGGGAAAGCCGAGCACCAATCCCTATGCCGATTTGGCGATACCCTCCATTTGGCTCCGGGTAGGGTGGTAGTGCGCAAAAACAGCTATTCGCAACCCGCACCTTCCGTGAAATACGAAGTGACGGTATGTCCTGTCTACATGGCGGCAATCAATTACATGTATCAGCTCGATTTGAACATCACCAACAAGCAGTCGAGCTGCTTGATTTTGGCGCTTCAAGATGCGATACCCGAACGCTCGGTCGATATCCTGAATACGTTGATGGACGTCTACAAACAGAAAAACATTGAAGACCGAACCCGGGTGGCCATGAGTACTATGTCATTCCTCGATAAGCGTATCGACAGATCG
>CAIVHI010000129.1 GCA_903905685.1 uncultured Bacteroidota bacterium
CCATGACCAATGTGGCCATCATCATGAACGGCTATAGCTACTATGGTACCTACAACAACGACTTTGGTTGCGGCTTCACCCAACAATTCACTATTGGCGATTACCCCACTGGCGTTACCCCAACTGCTACCGAGACTGTTGGACTGGAATCTTACCCTAACCCTGCCAAAGACTTCGTGAACCTCGATTTTCACGGTCTGCTGCAAATAGCAGGCAATGCCGTGTTTACCGACGTACTCGGTCGTGTCGCATTTACTCAACGTGTTGACGCAGAGCATAATGTAGCCGACATTTCGAGATTGGCTACAGGTGTTTACTCCATCAGCTACACAGCAGACAATGCTCCGGACAGCAAGTTGACCACTAGGCTGCTGATACAGAAATAACGATTCAGATACCATTTTCGGGGAGCCGGTTACAACCAACGGCTCCCCGATTTTTTTTGCCGTAACTTTACGCTTCGCCCATATGGCGCGTCAGGTAAATATTTAACTATGTCGGTAGAAAGGATAGGGAAAATATTGAATTTCCTAGAGGAAAATCCAAAGGATTGTTTTCTGAACCATGCACTTGCATTGGAATATGTAAAGGCGGGAAATGAGGCTGCGGCTCGAAGCAGCTTTGAAACCAACCTGACGAACAATCCTGCTTACGTGGCCACTTACTATCATTTGGCCAAATTGTTGGAGCGTATAGGTGAAACCGAGAACGCAATCGCCATGTATGAGCAAGGTATGAATTATGCCCGCCAAGCCGGTGACAGCCATACCTTGAGCGAATTGCGCAGTGCTTACGAAGATTTGGTATTTTGATGGCTACACTTACACCTCTGCCCACCCGGTTTGCCGAGAATTGGCGTCAATTCGACTGCCTTGGCAGCAAATTCCTTGTCGCAGTGAGTGGTGGGGTCGATTCCATGGTTTTGGTGGAATTGATGCTCCGGCACCACATCGACTTTGCGGTTGCACACTGCAATTTCCAATTGCGTGGCGATGCGTCGCTTGCCGATGAAGCCTTTGCTGCGGATTGGTGCGCGCGGCACAACGTGCCATTTTTCATCAAGCGCTTCGACACTGCCGCAGTAGCTGCGGAGTGGAAGAAAGGTATTCAGGAGTCCGCGCGCATGCTGCGTTACCAATGGTTTGAAGACCTGCGCAAGCAGGAAGGTTGTTGCCGCATAGTGACCGCCCACCATGCCGACGACAACGCCGAAACCCTTTTGATGAATCTGCTTCGCGGTACGGGTATGGCAGGTCTAAGGGGCATTCTACCCGACGCCAACCAAATCATACGGCCATTGCTGTTTGCCAAGAAATTGGAGCTTCAAGCATTTGCCGAAGGCCAACAAATCGGCTTCAGGGAAGATGCATCCAATGCATCCGACGATTACTTGCGCAACGACATCAGGCACAATGTCATACCCTCCATTTTGAAGGTGTTCCCCAATGCCGTTGATGCGCTGTGCAGCGATATGGATCATTTCAGGGATGCACATTGGCTCTATAAGAAGGCTGTGAACGACGAGGCGAAGGGGCTCATGGAGCAACGCGGCCAAGATTTCCACATCGCCATCCGCAAATTGGCCAAACATCCCGCAGCCAAAACCATGCTGTACGAAATGTTGCAACCCTATGGGTTTATATCTACGCAAATCCCCGATATCCTGCACCTTATGGGTGCCGAAACGGGCAAATATGTAACATCTCCCAACTTCCGAATCCTTAAAAACCGCGAATTTCTGGTACTCACTTCCCAGGAGGACATGGCAAGCGATATTGCTTTGGCCGAACAAGCCGATGCCGACGTGAAATTTGGCGACCGACTTTTCGCCGTTCGGCAAATGCCTCCACCCGAGCAAATTCCCCAAGATGCCGCTGTCGCAGCGTTCGATGCGGCAAAATTGGAATATCCCTTGATTTTCAGGAAATGGAAGCAGGGCGATTACTTCTATCCTTTAGGCATGG
>CAIVHI010000130.1 GCA_903905685.1 uncultured Bacteroidota bacterium
CCCCGCCACCGGCGGTTTTGGAGTACCGTGTGGTCATTTCAATCTCCCGTCCAAGAAGGGAATCGGGAATCTCGAAGTAGTACTTGTCTTCCAATTTATGGACGCTGAACAATCCTTTTTTTGTTACGGCCTTGTCTGTAATGACTTTATCGAAGGGTTTGGGTCCTTTCTTGGTTGCCGCACTGTCGGCCGGCTTTGCCGCGTTGGTTTGGGGTGTCTCTTCTTTCTTACCCCGTCCAAAGGCGCCGGCGGTTGCGGTCAAAGCGAAGAACAGGAATACCGTTTTTCTCATAGATGGATTGATTTATGTTTGAATACAGCACAAAATAGGTATTTGTGTTGAAAAACCCCAATTGCGGCAATCCTCAATTCCCCATGAAATAAAAAAAGCACTCTAAAAGAGTGCTTTGTGCCCGAGATCGGATTCGAACCGATACATCCTTGCGAACGCTGCGACCTGAACACAGTGCGTCTACCAATTTCGCCACCCGGGCATTTTGGGTTTTGAGGGTGCAAAGGTAATGCACCCGTGTTTAAATCCCAAAAATACTTTGCACTGCTAACCTTGAAAGAACATCAGGTTGCACCCCCTCAGGTCGGCGTGGTCCTTTCGCCCGGTAACTTCGAAACTACCATCCCCGTATATCGTCCCCAAATCGTCGGTAGCAATAAAGGAGCAGGAATTGATGTTAGCCAAGTCGATGATGTTCAGGCATCCTCCGCCATGTAGCGACAAATCTCGCGGGTCGTTAGGGTCTCTCACCAGTACCTTCATAGTCGATGCGCAACGGAAGATTCCTTCGCCCGTAGAATACGCCTGCGACAGCAGTTCCGTCATCCCGTATTCCGAGTGAACGGCATTAAGGTTCATTTTCCGTTGTAGTTCTTCATGCACGGCCTCACGGGTCATTTCATTTCGGCGTCCCTTCATGCCGCCGGTCTCTAAAACCGTAATGCCGCTATAGTCGCCACCAAATCGTTCTGCAAACTCCAGTAATGCAAACGTCACTCCGAACAGCATTGTTTTTCTACCTTCAAGGCGCAACTTTGGCATCACTTGGGCCAAACCCTCATAATCGTCGGTATAAAACCCGTTTTCGGGGTGTTTTCCGGCATTCATCAGGCACTGCACCATATGCACCAATGAGGCATTGGGACGCTCGATGTAGGACGGCAATAGGGCAAGGAATGCGAAATCCGCCGCAGGGCCATAAACCGCCTCGAAACCCGAAATCAACGATTTCTCGTAAATGCCGAGGTCCAACACGGCGTGGCGAGCAGGGATGTCGCCGGTAGTGCAACTACTCTCGAAAACCGCTTCAGGGGTCCCATTACCCGAAATCACATTGTGGGTTTTGAAAAAAGACACGGGCAAAAAGGGAATTTCGGTGAGCTGTGCCACATTGTCGGGATTCCTACCCATGAGCCTGCAAAATTGCCCGTACAGCGGGTTTTTGTCAAATTGATGACGGAACACGTTCAAAGCTGTTTCTCTAAAATCACGACGCATGGTCGCATCCAATCCGGGGTAGGCTGCAAAGGGCAAGTTAAATTTGTTGCTCAACACATTGAAGATTTGAAATCAGGCAAAAAACGAGGCGATTCTTGTACCGCCACACCAACAATTCACCGATTTTGGGATAAATTTGTTTCTTAATAGAATCTGGGAGTAGGAATATGATTACCCGAAAAAGCCATCAATTATCCGAAGACGCCCGCGATCGGAGTGCAAAGTTCCGATTTTTCGGGGTTTTGGCGGCCGTATTGTTCGTTATTGCATCGTGCGAGAAAAACAATGTCTCTAATACACCTGCCATTTCACTGCAATACTTCGGCCCCGAATTCGTCAAAATGAGTCTGGACACAGTGTTCCTCCAATTTTCCTTCACGGATGGCAATGCTGATTTGGGCAACGATTCGACAAGTAAAAAATACGACATATACATAAAGGATTTTAGATACGATACCGGATTTGTGGGATACTACTTCCCTTCTATCGACAAGAGTATTGAAGATGCCAAAAAGGGATTGTCGGGCACTTGCCTGTTCGAATTTTTTGCCCCACAAATCCTCAATGCCCGTACAGACTCCGTACACACAAAATTTGGAGACACCACCCACTTTGAATTCTACATCATGGATCGTGCGGGCAACACCAGTAACCATATTACTACAGGAACTGTTATAATGTTCCCGTAGATTCGTTTTTTTGGAGCATCGTTTTTTTAGCGAATCACGCTATCGGCAAGATTTGCAGCTACTTGACGCCAACGTTTCCGCAAACATTACCGATTGACATGTTTCCCGATTACTCATTATCTTTATCCTTTTAAATGTCCTTTATGGGATTATTCGAATTGTTTAGAAGGCCGGCCAACGAGTCCAAGACGGACCGTGGGAGTCAAGTGTATCAGGCCCAAGAAGCCGGTTTGCAATTGCCAACCGAGACCAACAACTCACCCGAACCCTCGTTTGCCAATTGCCCCGACATATTGACTGCAAAACTGTTTTTTGAAAGTGCTCCGAACGTGAACGGTTTAGAGATTTTGAACGATTTGCGGAAAAAACACACCGATGCGACTATCGATAAAGTGAACAACATCTTGGTTTTCTCCTTACCCTGCAATAATGCTGCCACCCATGCAACCGCCAAGTTGTGCATTTTGGTGTCCGGCAACATGGAGATACAACCTTTGCCCAATGAAGCATTCCGTCAAAATTGGCACTGGCGCGAAGCGGCATCCAAAATCCGCTTTTGCAAATACGAAATACTCATTACTGAAAAGTCTTTGCCCAACGTGGCCTACAAACAACGGGTTACGGTGTTTTCAGACTTCCTTACTTCGGTAATCAAGAGTGTGAAGCCGTCGGTGGTCTATTCCAAAAATGCCGAAAAACTTCTCGACCCGGAAGACGTAATAGCCTGCAATTTCGGTACCGAAGCAGACATGTTGCACCCCATTAGCAACATCAGGATGTTCAAAATATCGGATAGTGCCGAGGGTACACTCTTGATGGACACCATAGGAATGAACGCATTGGGCCTGCCCGATATCGAAATCGTCTTCAACGACCGGAATCCCGCAAAAATGGGAGAATTGCTGTTACGCTACAGCAACTTCATCTTCGACATTGGCGACAACATTAGAGATGGGGAATACCTGGAAGGGACAACGCCAACCGAACGCTGGAGATGCGAAAAACGCAATTCCATGCTACTACCCGATAGGTACGTGCTTCACTTGGCACCAGATGCGGAAAATTGAACAACTTGTTCCTAAAGATTCTACAAATTATTGATAATCAATACAATACTGAAAAATGAGCATTTCCGGATACCAACACACCGTTGCTGAACGATTCATGAAGTACGTTCAAATAGACACCCAGAGCGACCCCAATTCCCCCACCCAACCCTCTACCGAAAAGCAAAAGGACTTAAGCAGGATATTGGTGGAAGAATTGAAGGCAATAGGCGTAGCCGATGCCGAGCTTGAC
>CAIVHI010000131.1 GCA_903905685.1 uncultured Bacteroidota bacterium
GACAATCAAACAGTCAATGCAACAAAAATGATATTATGGGTAGCATTTCTATCTTCTTGAGTTATCCGAAGCCGTTTTTACGGGATCAAGTCAACTTTATCGATGCGGTAAAAAAACACCTTTCAGATCGGGGCTTTGAAGGACGAACCCTTGGTGTCACTGATTACGACATGAAAGAACCGTTGACTGCAATCCGACGGCTGATGCTTGAATCGAATGGGCTGATTTCCATCGCATTTAGGCGGTTGAAAATAGAAAATGCAATAGGGAAGCCGGCAAGCGATATCGGGGAACCCGATTACCGAATCAAAGACCAGTGGTTGACAAGCCCCTATTGCCACATTGAGCCCGCCATGGCGTTCCAGGTCGGTTTGCCGATACTGATTTTTCGGGAGCAAGGTGTCATTGCAGAAGGCATCCTTGAAAAAGGGGTTACCGGCACCTACCTTCCCGAATTCAATTTGTCAAATCCAATCAACGAATATTTTGAGTCTCACCATTGGAAGCAAATAATGGGCACTTGGGAAGGATATGTGCGCTCCGTTGTAGATTACAAGGGAAAGCCACCAAAGTTATATTGATAATTTTCTATAAGTATAATTTCGACACAAAGTGTTACCTCCGCGCTTTCCACGACCGCATCAAAGACTTGGTGAAAGTCATCAAGCCCATCGAAACCACCTTCTACGGTGCCACCGAATTTTCCGTTCTGGACGAAAGTGGTTATGTGTTGACATTTGCGGAGGATGAATAGCAAGTGGCGTGACCACATTCATAAATGCCGATGGCTTGATGCACCGCATCAAGCCATCAATCGTTTTTAAACCCATGAGCACTTACACCGCCGCATGTTTGTACTGGCCCTTGCTTTTCCTGATGTTGCAAGATACCACTTTGTATTCCGGGCAGAGGGCTTCGGAGTCGGTTTCGGAGGAGGTGATGTAGTTGAGCATCACTTCGGGGAAGTGGAAGGTGCTGCTTAATACGCCGGGTTTTACGTCGGTGGTGATGCAGGCCTTGATGTCCACTTTGCCGCGAGGCGACTCCACACACACCATGTCGCCTTCCTCAATGAGGTGCTTGGCGGCATCGGCGGGATTGATGAGCAATACGTCGTCCGTCAGTATTTTCACGTTGTTGGTGCGGCGGGTCATAGCGCCGCAGTTGTAGTGCTCCAGTTCGCGGTTGGTGGTGATGATGTAAGGGTATTCCTTGCCATGCTTGGTCACCTCATTCGACTCCTTGAAATCGTTGTATACGAACTTGCCCTTGCCGCGCTTGAAGGTCTCCAAGTGCAGGATTTGGGTGTCGGTGCCGCCCTTGGCCACAGGCCACTGCTTGCCGTTTTCTCCCAGTTCGTTCCAAACCACCCCTTCGAAAAAGGGCACGATTTGGCTGATTTCTTCCAACACCCATTCCGGGTCATACACGGCCGGTTGGGCATAGCCCATGCGGTTCATGATGTCGAGGATGATTTGGCCGTCGGGCTTGGTGCCGGCAACGGCTTCCACGACTTTGTTCACACGCTGAATGCGGCGCTCGCCATTGGTAAACGTGCCGCTCTTTTCCAGGAACGACGATGCCGGTAGCACCACTGTGGCCAATTTGGCGGTTTCGGTCATGAACAATTCCTGTACCACCAGCAAATCCAGTTTGGCCAGTGCGGCGTTCACGTGGTGGGTGTTGGGGTCGGTTTGCGAAATGTCTTCGCCAATCACCCACATGGCTTTCAGCTTGCCTTCCAAGGCCGCATTGAACATCTCGGGTATCTTGTAGCCGATGTGCTTGGGCAACTTGGCGTTATAGAATGCTTCGTACTTACTGTGGTTTTCAGCCATCGTGACATCCAAATACCCGGCGCCTTGGTGGGGTTGTGCACCCATATCGGCAGCACCCTGCACATTGTTTTGGCCGCGCAATGGGTTCACACCCACGCCCGGACGGCCGATATTGCCGGTAATCATGGCGAGGTCGGC
Organism: uncultured Bacteroidota bacterium; assembly: GCA_903905685.1. Lineage (GTDB taxonomy): Bacteria > Bacteroidota > Bacteroidia > Chitinophagales > Chitinophagaceae > CAIYTT01. The sequence continues at coordinate 1,977 of CAIVHI010000131.1, forward strand.
TATCTGCATGATGGCGAAGGTGCCCTGGGTATGCTCCGTTACACCCAAGCCGTGGAACGACATGGCATTGGGTGCCGAGGCGTAATCTATTGCTGCTTTTCTCACCAGTTCCCGGTCCACTCCCGATATGCTTTCCATCTCGTCGAGGTTCAAGGCCAAGATGTTGGCTTTGAAGTCGTCGTAGCCTTCGGTGCGGTCTTCGATGAACTTTTGGTCTTCCAAGCCCTCCGTGATGATGTAGTACAACATCATATTGAGTACCGCCACATTGGTGCCGGGGCGCAATTGCAGGTGGTGGGTGGCATACTTGGCCAGCTCCGTGCGGCGCGGGTCGATGACGATAGTGGGCTTGCCGCTGATGGCGAACTGCTTCAACTTGGCTCCCGTAACGGGGTGGCCCGATGTGGGGTTGGCGCCAATCACCATGATGCAGTCGGTCAGCTTCAGGTCTTTAATGGAGTTGGTGGCGGCACCGGTGCCAAAGGTGCGCTGCATACCCAATGCGGTAGGCGAGTGGCACACCCGTGCGCAACAGTCTATGTTGTTGGTGCCTATGGTTGCCCTGATGAATTTCTGCATCAGGTAGTTTTCCTCATTGGTGGCACGTGCCGAGCTGATACCGGCTATGAAGTCGGGGCCGTTGTTGGCCTTGATTTCATTTAGCTTGTCGGCAATAAAGTCGTAGGCTTCGTCCCATGAGACTTCTTCAAACTTGCCGTTGCGCTTGATGAGCGGGCTGCGCAATCGGTCGGCGTGGTTGTAGAAGGAGAAGGCGTAGCGGCCTTTGAGGCAGGTGTGGCCTATGTTCACTTCGGCATCGTACGGTGCCTGTACCGATTTCACTTTGCCTCCCTTTACGGCCACATCGAGGTTGCAACCCACGCCGCAATAGGTACAAACGGTGCGTACCTTTTTATCTACCTGTATGGATTTCGATTCGAAGATGTCGGAGATGGCCGATGTGGGGCAAGCCTGTGCGCAGGCACCGCAACTCACGCAGTCAGACTCAAAGAAGGTTTGCTCCATACCCTTTACGATATGGCTTTCAAAACCGCGTCCGGCCATACTCAACACAAACTGACCCTGAATCTCGTCGCACGCCCGCACGCAGCGGAAGCAGTTGATGCACTTCGAGAAGTCTGAGGTCATGTAGGGGTGGCTGTGGTCCTTGGTGCGGTCCAAGTGGTTTTTGCCATCGGGGTAGCGCACATCGCGGATGCCCACTTTTGCGGCTACTGCTTGCAGCTCGCAATTGTTGTTCACCTCGCAGGTGAGGCAGTCGAGGGGGTGGTCGGTGAGGACCAGCTCGATGATGTTCTTACGCAGTTTTTGGATGCGGTCGGAGTCGGGATAGATGTACGAGCCTGGCATAACGGGGGTATGGCACGACGCCATGGCTTTCGCCGGCCCGCCTGGTGCCAAGGCCACATCCACACTGCACACGCGGCACGACCCGAATGGGTCGAGGTTGGGAGCATCGCACAGGGTGGGCACCGCATTCTTACCGAAGTTCCTCCGCATCAGGCTGAGGATGGTTTCCCCATCCTTGATTTCGAAGGGCTTGTCGTCGATATAGGCAACCTTGACGTTCTGCTTGGTGGGAGCGGCACCGCCTGCTCCACCCGAAACCTTATTGTCTACAAAAAACTGCTTGCTCATATACTGATGTTTATGAAAAATAAGGAGATAATTCGTTTTCGAAATACTTCAACGCATTTTTGACCGGCAAAGGCAAACCTCCTCCCAACGCGCACAGCGAGCCAATCTCCATGGTAGTGAGGAGGTCGGTAAACAGCTCTTTATCGATGGTATAGTCGGAGGTGAGCGATTTGTGCACCAATTCGTAACCCCGCGTGGAACCCAGCCTACATGGGAAACACTTGCCGCAGCTTTCGTGGGCGGTGAACTGGAACAGGTGCTCGATATAATTGATAATGGGGAATCCGGCCGGCAGGCAAACCACCGACGCATGACCCAACAGGAATCCGTTCTGGGCGAAGGTTTCGAAATCTATCGACAAGTCGTCAATCTTCGACGTAGGCACCAAGCCGCCCAATGGGCCACCAATGTGCATGGCCTTGATTTCCGTCCGGAAGCCGCCGCCCAGCTCAGCGAAGACGAAGCGGAGGGGGGTGCCCATGTCTACCTCATAAATGCCGGGGCGGTTGAAAAATCCATCCAACGACACCAACTTGGTGCCGGTAGACCTGCCACGCCCGACGGCTGCAAATGCATAACCGCCGTGCTTCACCACATAGGGAATACAGGCGAGGGTCTCCACATTGTTCACCACGGTAGGTTTGTTGAATAGGCCGTGCTGAGTGGGGTAGGGTGGGCGCACCCTTACTTCGGGCCGCTGCCCTTCTATGGACGACAAAAGCGCGGTTTCTTCGCCGCAGATATAGGCACCTTGCGCCCTAATGATTTTGAAATCGAAGTCCACGCCCGTGCCACCAATATCGTTGCCCAACCAGCCCAAAGCCCTCAATTCGTCTATGGCGGCTTGGGTGATGGCGATGGCTTCGGGATATTCGGCACGTATGTAGAGCACACCCATGTTGGCACCTGCAATATAGCCCGCTATCATCATGCCCTTCAGCACCAAGTGGGGTTGCTGCTCCAGCAGGTAGCGGTCGCTATAGGCACCAGGGTCGCCCTCGTCGGCATTGCAGACGATGTATTTTTGGGTGCCGGGGGTGTTCTTGCACGATTCCAGCTTGAAGGCTATCGGGAAACCCGCGCCGCCGCGGCCGCGCAAGCCCGAAGTCTTCAACTCTGCCAGCAGCGCGTCGGAAGCTGTGCGGAGGATGTCCGCAATATCGGAGTAATAGGTGGCCGCACCTGGAAATGCGCCAGTGAGCACTTGAGTGCCCGAGCAGGCCACATGATAGTGGTCGGCAACGGCTTTTTTCGACGCTTTGATGTCCGCCATATCGTCTATGGCAGCACCAGAATAGTTCAAGCCGTTGTAGCTGAATGCCTTGTTTTCGTGGCAACGCCCCAAGCAGCACATTTCGCCTATTTCGTCGGCTTCAAAGTGCTTTCCAAGTTCATGGTGAAGGTTGGGTTGGGTGCCGGCGGTGAGGCACGCACTTCCATTGCACACATATACCTTCTTGCCTTGGTTTTCGGGGCGCAGGAAATCGTAGAACGACACCGTGCCATAAATGTTTGCGGCCCCAAGTAGGTATTCCGTCTTCAATTCGGCAATATCATCCTTTGCCACCGTGCCGCCATTGCGTACGGCTTTGATTCCCAGTTCTTCAAACAGGTTTTCCGTGAGCCCCTTCCGTCCGGACAACTCGCCAAGGTTCTTCGACATAGCGTTAATCGATGTTGCCAATACCCCATAACGGGCCATCGGCCATATAAATTTATTGAGAGATACAAATGTAACAAAGTAATGCGTTCGAAAAAAATGGCCCCTTGGAAAAGCAAAATCTGCTCAGGGGTAGCTCTGGGGGAAATGTGCCTGTATGTATGGCGGCCACCGTGTGTTGAGGAAGTGTGGAAAGGGTATTTGGAAAACCAATGATGAGACTATACTTTTGGATTGGATGGCTTTGGGGGAAGTGGACAGTTTTATATTTCTTTGCCACCTAAACGAATTAGTTCTTCAACTAATTTATGTATTTTGGTGAACGGAGATACCTGATGGAGTGCTTTAGCAACTTGATTAGAATGATGTTCATCAAGTAATACAGCCCTGCTAATAGCTTGAACAGTCTTGCCAACAATTTCAGCTCGAACTATATTTCTGAAATTATTCGCATGCTTCATATCCTGCTTATAATTAAAATTTTGTCGAGCGACTAAGCTGATCAAATCTTGGCTTGGATTTTGCAAATTTCTGAAAATGTCTGTAAGCCGATCGTAA
>CAIVHI010000132.1 GCA_903905685.1 uncultured Bacteroidota bacterium
AAAAATGAAGGTTTTCATTGAAATAGGATACTTTTGCTAAACATAGATAATCAATAACAATAATAGGATGTCAAAACAATTTGCATCGATTGGAGTAACCCTTTTGGCCGGACTGATGTCAACCGGAGTGATGGCGCAATCAAACATCAATGGTACATCCAGTAACTTTGTCACTACCGCTGTGCCGTTTCTCAGAATATCGCCCGATGCCCGGGCGGGGTCTATGGGCGATGCCGGTATTGCCGTTAGCCCCGATGCCAATGCGCAATATTGGAATGTAGCCAAATTGCCTTTTTGCGATAAAAACTATGGGTTTTCCGCAACATACACCCCTTGGCTCCGCGACCTCGTTCCGGATATCTTCTTGGCTTACTTATCGGCCTACGGCAAATTCGGTAAAGATGGCGATCAGGTCATCAGTGCATCCATGCGCTATTTTTCACTTGGCAACATCAACTATACCGATGCCTTGGGCAACTCCAACGGTACCGGATTGCCTCGCGAATATTCCTTCGATGTAGGTTATTCCCGTAAATTGTCCGAATATCTGTCTACCGGGGTAAGTCTTCGTTATATCCACTCCGCCATTGCCTCCGGTGTAAGTTATACGGGTGCCGGTGCCGATTACAGTCCGGGTAATGCCATGGCCGCCGACTTGGGGATTTTCTACAGCAAGAAACACGAAGTGGACGATGCCAAGAGCCGTACCTTCAGCTTTGGTGCCGTAGCCAGCAATCTCGGTTCGAAAATATCCTACAACTCCAGCAGGAAGGATTTCATACCCATGAATCTAGGTGTGGGTATTTCCTACATGTGGCAAGTAGACCAATACAACAGTTTCACCGCTGCATTGGATGTGAACAAGCTGTTGGTTCCCGTGCTTGACTCCGGTAACGACTATACGCAAATGAGTATCGTAACCGGCATAACAAAGTCGTTCCAAACCGGCGACCAAATCAAGGAACTCGATGCGTCTTTGGGCTTGGAGTGGTGGTATCAAAAACAATTCGCGGTTCGTGCAGGCTACTTCTATGAAGACGTATCGAATGGCGACCGCCAATACTTCACTACCGGCATAGGCGTGCGCTACAACATATTCCAAATCAATGCCTCCTACTTGGTGCCCCAAGGCAGCGGCATCACCCGCAACCCACTATCCAACACCCTAAGGTTTACGTTGATGTTCGAATTCGACAAGGTGGAACAAGTGGCTCCCAAAGAAAACGAAGCAGGGGCCGCAGGCAAGTAAACAGGTAAAATGCAAATATGGATTTGAAACAAAGGTTTGAAGCCGCAGTTGAAGAGAGCAAAAACCTCCCCTCGCGCCCCGATAACCAAACATTGCTCCAGCTATACGGGTTGTTCAAACAGGCTTCCTTGGGCGACAATCCAGGTGTGAAGCCCTCCAACCCCTTCGATATCGTAGGGAAGGCAAAGTATGAAGCTTGGGCCAAGTGGACCGGGATGCCGGCCGAAGAGGCCATGACCAAGTACTTGGAGATTTTTGAAAAATTGAAGAGTGCGTAAGCACATATTTTTAAATATTCTTTAATTCGGCCTGACCTGTCTACGGGAAATTCCCGCTGCAGGTTGGGCCGTTTCAATGATATAAATTCTGCCGCATTGTCCAGAAAAAAGAGAAATAGGGAGCCACTCCAAGATATTTTGATAGAGTCTTATGCCGCCGAAGGCAACTGTGTTGCTCGGCTCGATAACGGCAAGGTGCTGTTTGTAGATGGTGTTGTGCCTGGCGATGTCATAGACGTGGCCGTAATCAAAGACAAAACGGCTTGGGCACAGGGCAAGATGCAGCGTATGGTGAAACCTTCCGATGATAGGGTCGTCCCGTTTTGCAAGGATTTCGGGGTGTGCGGCGGCTGCAAATGGCAGATGTTGCCCTACGAGCTGCAGCTGAAGTACAAACAACAACAAGTGGTGGACCAGTTGGGCCGAATAGGCAATGTGAAGTTGCCCGAAATGCTTCCCATCATAGGTAGTGCCGACGAACGGCACTACCGCAATAAACTGGAGTTCACGTTTTCCACCCGCCGCTACCTTACCTTCAATGAGATAGCCGATAAAGACAAGGAAACCGCCCAAGAACCCGCATTCGGATTCCATGCCCCCGGCCTTTTCGACAAAGTGGTGGCGGTGGAGCAATGTTACCTTCAACCCGACCCCTCCAACCAACTCCTGCAAATGGTGAGGTCATATACGCAAGAACACCGGCTGCCTTACTACGACTTCAAAGCCCAATACGGCTGGCTGCGCAACATGATAGTGCGCGTGGCCTCAACCGGGCAAGTGTTGGTGAATCTGGTCATCCACCACGAGATGGAGGAGGAGCGCGAGGCCCTACTCCAATATATTTGGGATAATATTCCCGGCGTCACATCTCTCAACTACACCATCAATGGCAAGGTGAACGACACCATATACGACCGCGACGTGGTGTGTTGGAAGGGGGAAGACCACATCATCGAGAAGTTGGAAGGCTTTTCGTTCAAGATTTCCCCCAAGTCGTTCTTCCAAACCAACACCCGCCAAGCCGAAAACCTGTATCGCGTGGTGCGCGATTTTGCCGGGCTCGCGGGTGGAGAGGTGCTTTATGATTTGTATTGCGGCACCGGCAGTATCGGAATTTTCTGCTCTGGCAATGAGAT
>CAIVHI010000133.1 GCA_903905685.1 uncultured Bacteroidota bacterium
TACTTAGCAAGTACCATATACCTTAATAATAGGTAGACCGCAAAGGTTGTTCCTGTTCCGAGCACTATCGCCCTCTTCCGCGCCGTGCTGCCGTCTCTCCAAAAAACGAAAACGACCGGGATCAAGGCGGCGAACGTGATTGCCGACTCTTTGGCCATCAACCCGAAAAAAAGGCTGCCACAACCCAGCACGAGTTTCGAAACCGACCCAGTGTCGAAATATTGGAGCAACAAGAGGAGCCCGGCGAATGAAGACAGGAAACACAACGACTCATCGCAACTTTTGACGTTGGCAACCACCTCGGTATGGATGGGATGAAGTGCAAACAGCAATGCAGCAAAAAATGCAGCCGGCGTTTGTTGCCGATGAAAAAGCTCATCTAAAAATTTGAACAACACGACCACGCAGCATGCAAAAATCAGGATGGCGGCAAGGTGGTAGGGCCAGGGGTTGAGGCCCGCACCCGCGTAGATTGCCGAAAACAAGACCAAAGAAAGCGGCCGATACAGGTTTTCCACTTTATCGCGAAAGCCCGCACGGTAGCGGGTGGTGAGCAACTCGGGAATGGCAGACGGCCCCTGCTGAACAAATTTGTTCATGCTGATGGCAGACACGTCGTCGCCAACGAAGCCATTCTTCAGCGTATTGGCATAGGCCAAGAACGACAATGCAAACAGCAGGACATAGATTTTGAATTTCGGGAACCCTGAAACCAGACCGGTGATATAGCCGTCCGATCTGTTTGCCGGGTTGATGTTGTTTGCGGGATTCGCCATAGCTTGTTGCGTAGTGCAATTCTTTTCCAAATATAGAGGCGGCCGCCGTTAATTGAAACATTTTGCTTGTCCTCAATCGTAAATATACATTTTGCGCCGAGCGGCAATGTGCGCCTTAAATACCAAGTCTCCTTGGAAAACATTGAAAACGACCGAAATAAACCCGCACTTATGTATAAAAAGGGTTTATCTTTAGAAGTCGCTAATCCTATTGGAAAAATTATATTTAAACAACTATTTGAAAACCGTGTTTCAGTAACTATCTTAGCATTTCGTTCAAAAGCCTCTGTGGGTGGCTTTTGAATCGGTCTCCCGGCGGATGTAGGCAGGTAAAGGTTGGCATGAATAACTGACAGACGATTTGGACAGCGCGCAAAACGATAAATGCAAACTGCTGTTGCAACTGCAACAGCTCGCACAACAGATTTCCGAGGCTACGGCCTCGGAAGGTCTTGATGGAGGCATGCGCGAAGAGGCACTCGCAATTCTGAACAATGCTCTTAGACCCACCACGGAAGGCCGGATTGAAGAGCCGAACAACGAGTATCTGCCTCAGTTATCCACTTATCGTGTCGCTCCAATTTCAAGGGTAGTGCATGCGGCGAAAGACGACTTCCGTTTCAAAGCAGTTGTAGACCATATTGGGGAAGCCTTGTTTGCCGACGACCTCCAAGGGCACATTACATTCGCCAACAACCGATTTCTGGAGTTGTTCGGCATTACCGAGCAAGAATTGGAGGGCAAGACGTGGGAAGATTTCACGGCAACGGAGTATCTTTCGTTCCTAAGAGACCGGCGCGGCAAGCGCTTGGCCGGCTTGGACGCACCGAACAACTACGAAATTCCATGTATTAGAAAGGATGGTGCCCGACGTTGGATGGAAGTGCACGTTGTGCCGATTGTAATTGACGGCGAAATTCGGGGTACGCAAACCATTCTGAGGGACATTACGGATAAAAAAGAAACCGAAGCTGCCCGCAGACAGAGTGAACGGAAATTCATTCACGCGCTGGACAACATGAGTGAAGGCGCCCAACTCATCGGTTTCGACTTTAGATATATTTATGCCAACCGCGAATTCGGCCGCGCCATGAAGTGTGCCGGCGAGGATTTGCGCGGCAAGAACGTGTTCGACCTGTTTCCCGATGTTGTGGACACCGAATTTGCGTTGGCACTAAGCAAGTGCCTTAATGAACGGGTAACATTCCGGACGGAAAGCGAATTCCAGCTCCGCGACGGCGCACTCCTGTGGCTTGATATGAACGTTATAGCCGTTCCCGAGGGCGTTTTCGTACTTACTACCGACATCACCGAAAAGAAGCTGTCGGAACAACTGTTGAGGCTCAACGAGAAACACTTCGAAGAAATTGGCACCTCACTGCTCGGTGTGATTCTGCAATTCAGGATTGACAGCAATGGGAACAAGTGGTTTTCTTATGTGAGTACCGGCTGCGCCGACTTTCTCGGGGCGACACCCGAAGAAATTTATGCCGACCCTAGAACGGCTCTACGTGATGTGCACCCGGACGACGTGGCCAGCATTTACGAATACCTCTATCAAGCCAATGAAGACGAGCAAAAAGGCAATATCGTGTTCCGGGTGAAGGGACGCAAAGAGCGGCAATACCGCTGGGTAAAGGCTAGTGCGAACACCAAAATGGTTGGCGGCTCGCGCTATATCAACGCCTACTTGGCCGACGTTACCGAGATAAAACGCGCAGAACAACTGCTGGAAACGAGAAACAAAGAGCTGAAGAAAACCAACGAAGAGTTGGACAAGTTTGTATACAGCACGTCTCACGACCTTCGCGGTCCGCTACTTTCCCTGTTGGGGTTGATACAGTTGAGCGAACAAGCCATTGTGGACATCGACGAACTGAAAGTCTACTTCAAAATGATGAAGAGCGGGATAGCGCGGATAGACGACATCATCAAGGAGATACTGAACTATTCGAAGAATGCCCGGTTGGATATGGTGCCGGAGCGTTTGGATATCCGCAGCAAGATAGAGAAAGCCGTAACCGACAGCCTACAACAAAGTGCGGAGCTGGCCGATGCCTTCAAAATCAACATCAATGACGCCATACCGTTCTATTCCGACGGTTTCAGGCTTTCAGGAATCATCAATAACCTGATATCCAACGCGGTTAAGTACCTGCGCACCGACGAGTCCAACCCCCAAATCAGAATCAGCTTTTATACCACTTCAACGGAGGGCGTTTTGGAGATTGAGGACAATGGCGAAGGCATTCCCGACGACAAGCAGGAGAAGGTTTTCGAAATGTTCTACCGCAATTCGTCAAAATCGGTAGGCCCCGGGTTGGGGCTCTACATCTGTCGGGAAATGGTGAACAAATTGTCGGGCAGCATCATCCTGAAATCGAAACCCGGTAGGGGCAGCCATTTCAAAGTGATACTGCCCAACTGCGTAGATTCCAGACCCTTCGTGGTCAGCCAATCGGAAGTAAAGGACTATTTGAACTGACCTCCAACCGCAAGGGCCGCCACTGCCAGGCCATCTGTTTGGGCCATTACCCTACTGCCTATCAACGCACTATTTCGGGGCGCAAGTCTTGGCGAAGGATGCGCTCATCTGCCCTTTCCAGTTCGTTGCGGTACCTGAACAAGCTCATTTCAGCGCGTCTAAGGTCTTCCAATACGTCACTTTTATGTATACCCCAGGTGCCGTTGGTACCAACTGCAAAAGAGCGGCGGGCATCCCTGATTTCGTTGATGACCCGAGTGCAGGAGTTGTAGTGGTCTTGCAATTCGCGGTGGTCTTCGCGAATCCTACCCATATTTTGGGCGAACAGGTAAGTACCGGTGACGGAAACGGCCAAAATTGCCGCAAACATGATATTCTTTTTCATGATTAGAGGTCGGAATTGCCGACCGATCCGCAATTTAGAAAACATATGGAAATTGCGCCATTAAAAATTGCCTTCCAAGGCATTGTATAGCAATGCCGGGTGAAGTGGCACCGAACGACTTCAAGACGGCACCCATATCGGGACCCATTACCCGTTAAATTATTGTTACAACCCATACGCATCCCGAAGGGCTTTTTAAAATAGTGGTAAAATTGCATTTTATGCTAAGGTTGAAAGATTTTTTCATTTGTGCATGCTTGTTTGTGGTGGTCTCTTCCTGCGGCGGTTCGAAGCCTAAAATTACCGATACGCTGAGTTCGGGTACAATCGACATTTCGGCCGATGAAGCTTACCGGCCGGTGTTGGATGCCGAAAAAAAGGTGTTCGACAGTTGCTACCCCGACGCCAAAATAACGATACACTATAAAACCGAAGCAGATTGCATTAAGGACCTCTTCGACAATAAGGCACGCATCGTGTTGATTTCCCGCGATTTATCTAAGGAAGAAAAGGCGGATTGCGAGCAGCAGCAGATTTATGCCACATCGCGCGCCTTGGCCGTTGATGCCGTCGCCGTCATATCCAACAACTCGGCTCCCGATTCCGAAATCGGGATGAATGTGATCAAGGGCATACTTACCGGGGTATACAAAAACAAGTATTCGGTGGTTTTCGACAACAAGAACTCCGGCATGGCGGGCTTTATTTCAGACTCGGTATTGCGTGGGGAAAAACCCGGCAGCAATGTGTTTGCCGTAGCCGGCGACAGTGCGGCGATAGACTATGTGTCGAAGAAGAGAGACGCTCTGGGATTCGTAGGTCTGAGTTATGTGTGCGCCCCCGAGGACAGCAGCAATTCAGGCACTTTCATCAACTCCGTGCGGATAATGGCTTTGCAGAACGCAGAAAACACCGGTATCGACAACTCCACACTACGCCCATTCAACAAGCCCTACCAAGCCATTATTGCCCGTAGGGCATACCCCCTTTGCCGCAAGCTGTTCTATGTAAGCCGCGAAAGTTACCCCGGACTTGGCACGGGATTTGCCAATTTTCTTGCACGGGAGCAAGGGCAGCTTATTTTTGCACACGCGCACCTGTTTCCACTCTGTATGAATATCGTAATCCGTGAAGCGGCAATCAACAATTAGCAGCAGTTTGGAATACCTACAACAATAAAGAAATCGAATTCCGTTAGAGACTATATGAAAAGCAATATGAAAAAAGCAGCCGTCATTTTTGCCGCCATGGCATTTGCCACAGGGTTAAGAGCGCAGAATTTGGAGAGCGGTATCAAGATGTACAACTACAACCGCTGGCAAAGCGCGCAAAAAATACTCTTGCCGCTGGCCGCCACCGATGCAAAAGCCAACTACTACTTGGGGCTCACCTATTTGGAACTTGGGGACTTGGCAACTGCCGAATCGACCTTCACGAAATTCCCCGAAGACCCTGCCAACAAGAGCGGGCTCGCACGTTTGGCATTTGCCAAAAACGACAATGGCAAGGGCATGCAGATAGCCAAGGAATTGGCAGAATCGGCCAAGAAAAAAGAAATTGAACCCCTGAGGTATGCAGCAGATGCCGTTTTGCACAGCAATGGCGGCGACTACCTGCAAGCCGTGAAGTGGGATTCCGCAGCCTACAAAAGAGGTGCCCACGATGCCGCCATCCTCATTGCCATGGGCGATGCCTTCCGCAAAATATCGGGCGGTGGCGGCGAGGCCATGAACAACTATGAAAACGCATGCGAAGTAGAGAAGAACAATTCGCTCGGCTACTCCCGCATTGGCGATTTGTGGTTTGATGCCACCAACTACAAATTGGCGCTGGACAACTATTCCAAAGCCAAGGAGTTCGATGCATCCAATCCCCTGCCCTACAAGGCACTCGCATTGGCCTTCCAACGCTCGGGCAAGTATGACAAAGCATTGGAGAACATTCGCGAATACTTGAAGTATTCCGACAACTCGTTTGCCGACAAGCGGATGAATGCCCAAATCCTGTATCAGTCCAAAAACTATTGCGATGCCATTAAGGCTGCCAAAGAATTGCAATCGGTAACCCCCATGGCCGACTCCGTGAAAACGGAACTGGTGGGCATCATCGGGTTCTCGCAAATCTATTGCAACGACTCGATGGAAGCCGTCAAAAACATCCGCACCTATCTTTCTATGCAACAACCTTCCAAAATACGCCCGGCAACCTATATAGATTATGGCAAGCTGTGGTTGAAATTGGACAACTTGGACTCTGCCGCCTATTACTACAGTTTGGGCCTATCTGCTGACACCTCGAAAGACAAAACTGAGACCTACCGCCAATTGGCCGATGCCTACAAGGCGAAAAAGAACTACTGCAAATCGGCAGAATGGTATAACAACCTCGTAAAGTCTCGCCCCGAGACACAGGCATCTGACTACGCATGGAGGGGAATCATGTTCTACTTCTGTGGCGACTACCAAGCCACCATCAACAGCATGGTTGAAATGGAAAAACGTTATCCCGACCAGCCTTCTGCCTACCTGTATGCAGCAAAGGCCGCCGCCGCAATAGACTCTACCGATACCAGCGGACTAGCGGTGCCTTATTATGCGCAATGGTTTGAGAAAGTGGGCCCCAATTACGACAAGAAGAACGAATTGAAACCTGCTTATGGATATCTGTTGGTGTACTACTTCAACAAAGAAGACAAAGACAAGTTGGAGCTGTACAAATCAAAACTCCGTGCGCTTGACCCCGACGATAAATACCTGAAGCAAATCGAGGCCTTGGAAGAACAAGCCAAAAAGAAGCCCGCAGGAAGCGGTGCCCCGAAAAAGAAATAGTCGATAGTGTTTCGGCAAAACGATGGGTGGATGGCTTTACAGGCTTTCCACCCATCGTTTTAGTATGGGCTTGAACATCAAGAAGTCTGATTGGGGTATGGGCTGTTCAAAGGGCGCGTCCTGCGCCAAGCGCACGGCTCCCCCCAAATCGATGCCGTCTTGGGGGATGCAGCCAAACATGCGTTTTCCGCTGAGGTATGCAGCGAGATATTCCTGTTCCGTCTGCCCGGGGGTGGGAATAGTGAGTGCACACCTCCCCAGCGCCGTCAAATCCATGAGAGTGGAGTAGCCGCTGCGGCACACCACGAAGCGGGCATCGCGCAGGTGGGTGAGCAGCTCTTGCTGCGCCAGCCTGCCAAAGTGCAAGATACCCGCCCTGGTAGCTGTACGGACGACATCGGCACCCTCTATAAAAGTGATGTCGTCGGTCATGTCATGCACCTGTTGCCAGAGCAGGTCTGACAGGATGCTGCGTTGTGGCTCGGGGCCCGATAGCAAGATAAGGAGCCGCGTGCCAGTAGGGGGCAAGCGACCCACATCGGCATAGCGGGATAGCAATCCTATATATTCGGCATGGTCCGGAATACGCTTTGGAGCCGAAAGGGGGCCCGATAGATTCACTTTGCCGGGATTGGCCACTACCCACACTTTGTTGAAGCGATTGAGGTATTTGTAGTTGATGGCCGTTGCCATGGCATTTGCAACTTGTCCCGAACCGGTGTTTATGCCGAGCTGATGGGTAAGGATGATGTTGGGTATTTTGGAATGGTACAACCCATACCGGTTGTCGGATATGATGCCGTCCAATTGCAGGAGATGAGCCTGTTTTTGGAGCCACCGATGCTCGTCACCAATGGCCCGCATGATTTTCGGAATCTGGGCAAAAAACGGTTTGAGCCCGCCGGGCCACACGACATCATAGCCGGGCAGCAAGGTTTTTTCTATGTTGGGGAATATTTTCTCTATAAACGAGAGCTGGGCCCCATTGCCTGCAAATAGCGGAGAATGGCCACTGTTAACGATTTCGGATATTATGGGTATACACCGCGTAGTGTGCCCCAAGCCCCAATCGAGCGGGGCCACCAAAATGCGTCGTGGTTGGTTGGTATTGGTCAAACCGCTATTTTTACAAAAGTATTTATGAAATCGACAACAAACACCCAACGGCTTTTCCTCGTCATTACATTGTGTATGTTTTTGCAGGTTTTTGCAGAAGGCTGCAGCTCCTCAAAACGGGAGAAAAAGTGCGGTTGCGGAACCGACTTGTACAGTTTGTATAAGAGACGCAAGTAAAAATGCTTGGCCATGAATAAGGAAAGAGTCTGGAAGCGATTTACCGGCAATGCCATTGCCACCGATGAAACGGAAGCCGTTTTTTTGACCCGTTTCACCAAGGAAACCGAAATGAAGCGGGCTTTTGTCCGCACGATTGAAGTGGCCGACCTGCAACATTACCGGTTGGTGAAAGACATTCGCAAAGTAGACAAGGTTTTGTCGGCGCAAAAGCGAGACCCGTTCGTTTTTGCGGTGAGCAAAAACTGAAAAATATTTACCTGCAGCGGCCTCCCAACTATCAGGATTACTTTATACCTTTATAGCTTTTAGAAAAGGCAACGCTTTTTCTTGAGGTTGTATTTTGTCCTGATGCGTGGCTTTTGACCGTGAATCACAAGTCGTTGGCATAAATTGGGACGGTCGACCGGGCGACAGGAATTAATTTTTAATATTATTCTATGAAATTATTCGATAACCCCCAAGGGCACACGGCTTTGGATAATCTGGAAGGCGCTTTTCGGGCATCCGGGTATTCCCGTAGGGGGTTCCTGAAAACTGCAGGCGTAGTGGCAGGCGCAGGCTTGCTTTTGGATGCTTGCCGGCGTGGCTCATCCAACAATGTAGGTATGGGTTCAGGAGATGTCGGCTTGTTGAATTACCTCTATGTCATTTCGCAAGTACAGGCGGGCTTTTACTCTCAAGCCTTCTCCACCCCGTATTACAACCCCTCATCCACCCAAGCCAGCGAGCTGGCATTGATGCAGGATTTGAGGGACCACCACTTGGCCTACCAAGCCATTTTCGCGAAAATATTGCTGCAAAACGCGGTATCGAATGTCGTGCTCCAGTTGTCTCAGGTTACTTTTGCCAACCGTACCAGTACTTTGAGCCATGCCGTAACGCTGCAAGATTGGGCGGTAGGTGCCTATAATGGTGCTGCGCAGCTGTTCTCCAACAGTGTATATGTGCCCATGATTTTCAAGATAGCGGCAGTTGAAGGCCGTCATGCCGAGTATGTGCGCGATGCCCTCAACTACAACAGCTTCGGAGATGGCTCGGTCATCGATTCCAACGGGCTTGGCCAAGTGTTGTCGCCGCACGTTGCTTTGCCGCTTTTTCAAACCTACATACAAACCACTTTTGATTCGTCGGGAGTTCCTTCGTTCTAATTTATTGTCGCAATGGACTTAGTAAAGTTGCTCAAACATCTTGAAAATACCGACGCCGTAGCGTTGGCCCAACCAACCGACCGCCGGTCTCTTCTTCGTGGCGTAGGTGCCAAGGCAGCAGCCCTTACCTTGCCGCTTTTGGCTGGAGGAATGGCCGGCAAGGTGAGTGCCCAAACCACCACCACACCGTCGGTTACTACAACCTTGAACTACCTTTTGGAGTTGGAATATTTCGAATACAATTTCTTCAGGACGGCCAACAGTACGGGAGGATTGATTCCCTCGGGCGACCAGGCCGGTTTTACCAATATTGAAAACCACGAGAAGGAACATATTACCTACTTGAGCAATTTGGTGGCATCGCTTGGCGGAACCGCTTTCCTTCCCAACAACTATACCGGCAACCCTTATTGCCCGGCAGCTTACGACTTTACCGCAGGGGGCCAATTCCCCATTTACACCGCAGGAAACTACTTCCTCTTTCTGGACTTGGCACAAGCCCTGCAAGACTTGGTGGTGCGCGCCTATATTGGGGCGCTCGACAACCTGACGTCGAACATGTCGGTTACTACGAGCATCCTCCAGTTGTTGTCGGTGGAAGGCCGCCATGCCGCGCATGCCCGGTTGGTACGGAGGTATTCGGGTACCGCTCCCGAATACCCCAAACCATGGGTTACCAACAACATATCCATCAATTACTATCCCAATACCGTGTTCCAACCCTATTACAATGGGGAGGACAACGTTACCCAATTGGGGATAGACGTAACTACGCTCACGGGCCTTGCAGGAACAACGATTTCGCAAACCGCAGCAACCGAGTCATTCGACGAGCCGCTGGATCAAACCACGGTCCTCAACTTGATTTCGGGTTTCATACTGCCCTAAGGCATGGTAAATACACAAACGGTATCGGGATATTACCTACTCGCAAGAGTTTAATAATATCCCGATACCGTTTTGTTTATGGAAACAAGTGGAGCCGTAACGGCCCTTATTCAAATCCGTAGGTTAGAGTTTCACCATAACCATCTTACAGCTATACCCCGGCACGCCGCCCGCCACATAGGTGGTGAAGTTGAGCGTGATGGTATTGCCAACGATGGCCCCCTTTGCCGATACACCGTAAGTGCCCGCAGCAGGAGTGATGCTGATATTGCCTGCACTGTCCACCGTAGCCGTTTGTGCAATATTGGAGTTGTCGAAATTGGAGATGGCCAGCGTGTACCCACTGTTGGATGATGCCTTGGTAATGGCGCTTTGCCAACTGTTTACCCCAACCACAGCCGGCGAGCAGTCTGCACGGGTGCAGTTGTAGGTGGTCACAAATTGATCGGTCCAAGCCGTTTGGCAACTATTTCCCGAATAACCCGTGGTGCACACGCACTTGTTGTTGGTGCATGTTCCCCCGTTTTGGCAGGTGGTTGTGCCGCACTTGTTGGTGCAGGCCGTATGCAATACTGCGGCAAAAACAACCGCACAAAAGAATGCCAATGTAACAAACCGGGTAGCAGATTTCACGCGCGGGATAATTATTGTTTTAAATAGAGTGCGTAAAGATACGGCATGACGCGAATTGCCGGTAATTGGATGACCTGTTTAACATTTTCGATATTTCCCGATTCCTGCCGTCACGACAACACAAACTGAACCGTCTTACGGGTTTCCTGTTTCAAGATGACCGTCCGCCCGGTAGTGAGGCGTTGCACGGCATCGGGCGTGTGGTGCCTAATGGTAAGCAGCGTTACACCGCTGTTGGTCAGTATTTTGTAGTCGCCACTCAGCCTTGCGGTGAGTGCCTGCGTTTGTTCGGGACGGTCGTCTATACAGGCCACAAAACTGATGGCCGCATTCTGTATCAGGTTCACCTTGATGTGCAATTCGTGAAAGCACGCGTAAATGCGGCTCAAGTTGTCCTCGGTAATGAAGGAAAAATCTCGCGTCGTCACTTGTAGGAGTACCTGATTACCCTTCTTGACAATCATGGGAGGGAACGACTCTCCAGGCGCATTGGAAATCTCCGATCCCGGCAGGTCTTTGTCAAGAAAGCATTTTACAAACAGGGGTATGTTGTTGTTTTGGAGTGGCTTGATGGTTTTGGGATGGATGATTTGCGCACCATAGTAGGCCATCTCAATGACCTCGTTGTAGGGTAGGCGGTCAATTTTTACGGTATCTGCAAACTGCTTGGGGTCTGCATTTCGGAATCCGTCCACATCTTTCCAAATCGTCACCGATTCGGCCTGCAATGCTGCGGCCATCACGGCAGCGGTATAGTCGGAACCCTCGCGGCCGAGCGTAACGGGGCGTCCATCGGCAGTGGAGCCTATGAAGCCCTGCACCACAATGCTCTTCCCCTCTGCCAACAGCAGACCGAAGTGTTGCTGCGCAAGCGCCGTGGTTGCAGCCCAGTCTACCCCGGCATCCCGGAACGTGGTGTCGGTTTTGATGATGGTGCGAACATCGGCCCATTCGTTTTTGAGGCACGCCTGCGCCATGAACATCGAGAAGAACATGGACGACATCAACTCTCCGCAGCATACCAACCGGTCGTAAAACTCATTGTAGGTGGCACCGGCGGGACCGTTATTGATGTTGTTGAACACGATGCCCATTGTTTCCCGTACAGTCTCGAGTGCGCGGTCGAGATACTTTTTCGTCAATAGCGATGCGGCATATGTGGTGTGGACGTCTTCCAATTTTGCAGCCAATTCCAAAGCCTCTTGCTTACGGCCGTCGAATGCCAGCACGGCAATGGCTTCCAACGCATTGGTGGTTTTCCCGAGTGCCGAAACCACATAGATGGTGGGCTGCTCATATCGCTCCGCAACGATAGCCAATAGGGCGGACATGTTGGTAGGGTCGGCAATGGAAGCCCCCCCGAATTTGTATACTTTCATGGGCGGATGCAAAAATACTGCGCTGTGGCGATATGGTCGTGGGAAAGAGGGGAAAAGGCGGGTTGGGGGTTTGTCCCTAATGTTTTTCGATGCGTAACCTCAGACCCAATTCCTCGTTGATTTCCGTTAA
>CAIVHI010000134.1 GCA_903905685.1 uncultured Bacteroidota bacterium
AAAAGGCCTTCAACAGCATCACCCGCTACATAGACGGAGTGCGTCACAGCAATGGTGCCGCCACCATCGCATACGGCGGCAATTACGACCGTACGCACGGCTATTTCATCGAGCCAACCGTAATTGAAGCAGCCGCGCCGGATTATGTGACGATGTGTGAAGAAATCTTCGGCCCGGTTCTCACCATTCATACTTATGATGCCGACAATTGGATAGGAATGCTGGACGTACTCGACAAAACGTCGCCCTATGCATTGACGGGTGCGATATTTGCCCGCGACCGCTATGCGGTGGAATTCATGACGAAACGCCTCACCAATAGTGCCGGCAATTTCTATATCAACGACAAGCCAACCGGTGCAGTGGTAGGGCAACAACCCTTCGGCGGCGCCCGTGCGTCAGGCACCAACGACAAAGCCGGTTCCATTTTGAACCTGTATCGCTGGTTGAGCCCACGAACCATTAAGGAAACCTACGTACCGGTAACCGATTACCGCTATACCTTCCATCAGCCCGAGTAGGCGATGGTTGATTTTCAAGTGATATCCCGCATTGCAGCAAAAGCCCGGCAGTGCGGGATTTTTTTTTGCGCTTCCTACTCCCGGTACCCTTTAAGGAACTCCGCAGCGGGCAGCCTCTTCTTGCCCTCCATTTGCAACTCGTCCACTACGAGGAAGCCATCGGCTCCGGCGAATTTCAAAACACCTCCCGCAATAACGTGGCATCCGGGAGCAACAACAGTGGCCACTTCTTCCACATGCGACTTGTAAATCTTGACGGCCTTACCCCCCAAGGTAGCCACAGCCGCCGGATAGGGTGCCAAACCACGAATCAAGTTGCGGATTTCCGCAACCGGGCGGTTCCAATCTATCAGTCGATGCTCATGGAATAGTTTGGGGGCATGACGAATGGAGCGGTCGGGCACTTGGTCTTGGGGGAGCTCTTGTAGCGTGCCCGCCGCCAAGCCATCAACCGTTTCCACCAGCAGCCCAGCCCCTGCATGCATCAACAGGTCATGAAGCGTGCCGGCATCATCGTTTGCCGAGATGGGCATCCGCCGTTGTAAAAGGATGTCTCCGGTATCTATTTCGTGTTTAAGCTTGAAAGTCGTAACGCCGGTTTCGGTTTCGCCATTGATGATGGCCCAATTGATGGGCGCGGCACCCCTATATTGCGGTAACAAAGAGGCATGAACATTGATGGTGCCCAAGGGTGGCATGTTCCAAATCGCCTCCGGCAACATGCGGAAAGCCACCACCACGTGGAGGTCGGCCGCGAGCGCGCGAACTTGTGCCACAAATTCGGGTTCCTTCAATTTTACGGGTTGCAACACGGGGAGGCCATTGCCCACTGCATATTGTTTCACCGCCGACTGCTGTAGCTGCATACCCCTACCCGCAGGCTTGTCGGGCGCGGTAATGACGGCCAAAACCCTTGCTCCCGCCTTTATGAGGGCATCGAGCGATGCTACGGCAAAATCGGGTGTACCGATAAAAACGATTCCAAGGTCGCGAATACTCTTCATGGGGGCGCAAAGGTAAACCGCATTTACCACAAAGCTTATTGTCCCGGCGGAGGCCGGTGCCCACCCATACCGGGAGGAGGGGGCGGTCCATTTTGCTCCCCTGCGGTCATCATGTGCAAAACGTCATCAATGCAATTGGCGAAGCCCTTTTGTTGGTCGACATTGCACAAACCCCTTACCGCCAAGAAATGACGGTAAGTCATCAATTCGATTTTTTTCTGGTTGTCCGCTATTTTGCCGGCCATCTCGTCCGATGCCGATGCGCCGTCCTTCAGCCCGTCAAACATCGCTTTGCGCAGCGTGCGGCCTTCTTCCCTGAAATACC
>CAIVHI010000135.1 GCA_903905685.1 uncultured Bacteroidota bacterium
AATTGAAGAAGGCTTCAAATTGGGCTTCCTCAACGGCCTGACAACCACCCCCACTTTCATGCAGCGCGAGGGTATTACCGACATCGACGGCATGATTTTGAAACTTGCCGACATGGTGCCGGTGTTGCAGATAGAAGCCCTCGGCAACACGGCCGAAGAGGTAGTAAAAGAAGCACGCCGCCAGTTGGATTTGGGCCTAGACCCTACCCGCACCGTGTTCAAAATACCGGTATCGCTGGAAGGCGTGCGCGCCTGCCACATGCTGCGCAAGCAAGGCCTTTTGGTAAATGTGCACTTGGTCTACACCCTTCAGCAAGCCTATATGGCCATGCACGCCGGGGCATCTTACGTATGTCCGCTGGTGGGCCGCCTGCAAGACCAAGGGCATGATGCGTTGGCCCTCGTGGCACAATGTGTAGAAGCCGTAGAACGCTATGGCTACGACGCCAAAATCATGTTCAGCTCTGTGCGCACTGCCGAGCACGTGCGTAATGCGGTGAACATTGGTGTACATACCATTACCGTTCCACTGAAAATCCTCAAAACCCTCACCGACAACAACTTCACCACCCTCGGCACCGAGCAGTTCCTTAGCGATACCCGCCTCATGACGGTTCGCGTGAAGGAGGCCATCAACCACATCAATCCGCTCGTAAACGAAAACACCAACCTAAAAGACGCCATCGTCAAAATGACGGAATACGGCTTCGGCTCGGTGACTGTAGTTAATACAGACGGCTCTTTGAGAGGGGTATTTACCGATGGCGACTTGCGCCGCCTGCTTCAACACGATGGCGAACACATCTTGTCGAAAAAAATGGGCGACTTGGAATACAAGTCCCCCATTGCCATTGAAGGCGGCGAATTGCTGAATGTAGCAGCCGGCCTATTTAAGAAAACCAATGTGGATACCATTTTGGTTACCGAAAACGGCAAACCTGTAGGCATGTTGGACATTCAAGATTTGAAAAACGACTGATTAACTGATTTGCAATCTGCAAAACCATGATTCAGGATTTCGATAGTGTAGCCTCCCGCTTTGGCGGGAGGTTCCTTTTATCCCCAAGCGAAATTGCCGGCCGCCTAGCGGGCATAAACACTTTCATTTTCGATTGGGACGGCGTGTTCAACAATGGTATGAAGCAAGCCAATGGCTCCAGCCCATTTGGCGAAATAGACTCCATGGGCACCAACCTGTTGCGTTTCAACCACTACCTGAGGCACGGCACCGTACCTACCACGGTCATCATAACCGGGGAAAACAATGCCGATGCCTACCACTTGGCGCGCCGCGAGCACTTTGATGCCGTTTATTTTGGCTGTAAAAACAAGAATGACGCCTTCAGCCATTTGTGCCGCACCCGCCACTTGGCTCCCCATCAAGCGTTTTTCATGTTCGACGATGTACTCGATTTGGGCATGGCTGCAAAGGCCGGCCTACGCATCATGGTGGGTAGAAACTGCAACCCGCTCCTGAACGATTTTGCAGGCGCAAACCAAATGGCCGACTACATCACTTCTTCGACCGGCGGGAATCATGCCGTTCGCGAAGCAGTAGAGCTGCTCATGGGGCTATCTGGCCGCTACGAAGACACTTTGAAGGAGCGTATAGCGTTCTCCGACATCTACCTGAAATACCTCCACCTCCGCAATACCCCGGAAACCCAATTTTATACTGCCTCCCCATCGGGAATCATCCCCCAAGCCATACCATGACCATAGCCGGCATCATCCCCGCCCGTTACGCATCGTCCCGTTTTCCGGGCAAACCGCTCGTAGAAATCCTTGGCAAGAGTATGATTCAGCGGGTTTACGAACAGGCGGCCCAAAGTAAGCTCCTTAACGACGTGGTAGTTGCCACCGATGACGAACGCATTTTTGCCCATGTGCAGGCTTTTGGCGGTAATGCCGTTATGACTGCGCCCCACCACCCCAGCGGCACCGACCGCTGCTTTGAAGCCTGGCAGGCTTTGGGGGGCAAGCACGACTACGTCATCAACATTCAAGGCGACGAGCCGTTCATCAGGCCCGAGCAGATTGACGAACTGGCAACAGTGCTTGCCGACGGCTCGGTGGAGCTCGCTACGCAAATGATTGCCGTGACGGACAAGGCGATGCTGGCCGATACCGGCGAGGTGAAAATAGTCCTCAATACCCGCAGCGAAGCCCTTTACTTCAGCCGCTCGGTCATCCCGTTTGTAAAGGGTGTCGCCCCCGAGGCGTGGCACCTGCACCATGCCTATTACCGCCACGTTGGTATGTACGCCTATCGTGCCGATGTCTTGGAGGCCATTACCCGCCTGGAGGTATCGGCCCTGGAGCGCGCCGAAAGCTTGGAGCAGTTGCGCTGGCTTGAAAATGGCTACCGCATCCGCTGCGTGCCCACCCAATACGACAGCCACTGCATAGACACACCGGAGGATATAGAAAAGGTGTTGCGGTTGATGGGGCTGTAAGGGCTTCGATACTGGAGCTGGCGCCTGTCTTAGTGCTAATTCAACCTCTTGCCTTCCATGGTGCGCTCGTCGACCTTCTTCTCCTGCTTGATTTTCC
>CAIVHI010000136.1 GCA_903905685.1 uncultured Bacteroidota bacterium
CGCGCTTCAGTTGCAGCATGGCTTGGTAGCGGTCCGCACCTTCTATATCACCCATGAGGGCCGAGTCGATGTTGCGTCCCTTTCGGCGCGCGTCGAGAATCTTTTTATAAATCACCAATTCGTCAGGGTAAATTTGGTACCATCTCCGTAAAGCAGAGTCGTTTTGGATGGTAATTTCGGGAAACACCTCATTGTAAACGTTGTAGGCATTTACGAATCCGGCACTGTAATGGCGATACTTCATATCCACCGCCATTTCGGCAATGTTTTTTCCAAGGTCGAGGAGCCGCAAGTATTCACTGAGGATGAGCGCATCTTGACGCTTGTTCGAAAACCCCATGCCGGGAATGTCGAGCAACCCCTGCAAACCCGCCAGTGCGCCGAAAACGTCGGTCACCAACTGCGATGATTTATCGAAGCCCAACTCACCGGGTTTTGCCCTTTTCATTTCACTAATTTCGTCGTCCACCGCTATGAGTTGGGCCCCTTCGTTTCTAATGAAGTTGAATAGGGAGCGGTCGTTTGGCAGCAGTTTGCCCAAGTTCGCAATATCTCGCGATATGGAGGTCAATTCTGTTCCTTCAGTAAATTGAATCTTGTATATCTTCTTGGCGAACAGGGCTATGTAAAAACTGAACACCGCAGGATTCTCGATTTGGGCGAACTCCTCGGACGACACCCAATACCTGTTTTTAGTAGTGTCCTTTATCGAAGTCGACAATGCCTTCATGAACGTGATGGATGCTACTAAATTTTCAACTTTTGGCGGTTTTGGTTCAGACCTGCGCATTCCGGGCATGCCGTCGGACACCAACCGCGCCATATCGTCATCGGATACGTTTTCCAGAATTTCACCCAGACTATGTTTCATTTGCAAACCTGCCGCAATCTGGAAACCCAAAACGCATCGGAATTTCAAATCCGGGTTCTTATCAAAATACGGGGCGTAGTTGGAGCTGTTGAACACCTTCGGCATATTGCCGGCTACCGACTCGAGGTCTTTTTGGAAAGCCTGCCGTATCAGGGCGTTGTAAACGTTGAAGTCGTAAAGCTCTTCACCTGCGTCCTCCAACAATTTGTGGGTGTTTGGGAACAGCAGCAGCGCATCGGCATTTTTGGGGTCGTCCAGCATCTTCCGGAATTGGTCGAAAAATGCGATTTCCAATTCCTGCTTGGTCCGGTTCACTAGAAACCCCGTTACCGCGTTCACCAAAGATGGTGGCACCGCCATACCGCCCACCGACGAAATATCGCCCCACATGCCTGTGCCGTATCCGGAACCCACCGAAATTCCTCCACTTGGAGGGAATTTGGCGTGAAGCCTGTCCAACAACTCCCGGTCAATGAAACGCTGCAAATACGGATCGTCATTTGCATTGTCCGGACCAATCTCGTATTGGTCCAATATCCTCCTTACCTCGGCATCCCGGAATCGGATGGTGGTGGTGTCCAGCTCCAATTTTCCGTTGTGCAGGTGGCCCGAGAGATTGACGGCATCCATAAATTCGTGTTGGGCACGAGCTTGCCCACATACGGCCACGACCAAAAATAAAACCACCAAATACTTCATCCGTTTTCCTATTTTCATTTAGAGATACGCAAACAAGCAGTAATATCTGCAAGCCGCCGAGCTCAAATGTAAAATATAGATTGTTGGTTTGCAATGAGATAAATTACAAATAGTCCATAGAGGGAAGTCGTTAACGCAATGGGCGTACCTTATGGTGTACCGGCCGTTTAGCGTTGCCCGATGGCAATGGACTATTACCAAAAATGGCGAAGGGTACCCGTATGGGTACCCTTCGCGTCCATGATTCAAATTTATCTTATCGCGCCATAACGGTCTTTAATTTACGGTCGTAGCCCATTTCCCTAAAGCCGACCATTTTATTCATTTCCGGATCCCAAACCTTCAACTTGAGGCAGGCGCGAATCTCAGACGGAGTTAGGCGGGTTACCAATCCTTTTTGCAACTCCGGCACCGCTGCCATGGTTTCGGGTAAGCGGTAGAATGGAATCTTGGCGTTGAGGTGGTGAATGTGATGGTAGCCGATGTTGGCGGTGAACCAATTCATAATGGGGTTAAGCTTCATATAGCTACTTGACAACAATGCTGCGTCGGCGTAGTTCCAATCTTGATTCTTTTTGAAAATTGCTCCCGGAAAATTGTGTTGTGCATAGAAAAGGTAAGCTCCCAACATGTGCGAAAGGAAGAACGGCATGAAGAACGTAAGGAACCAAGTATCCCAACCAAAGAATACGAAAAGGAAAACGGCGGCCGAAACATGGAACAACAAAGTGAGCAGCGAATCCCAATGCCTTCGCGGACTACTGATGAACGAAGCGACACACATGCCGAAGATGAACATCGTGAAGTCAGCGAAGAACAGGTTCAAAGGGCTGCGAACTGCGAGATAAATGGCACGGTCTTTATCGGAAGAATCCAAGAATTTCTGCTTGGTCATGATGGGATAAGAGCCGATGCTTGCACTGAACAATTTGGCATTGTTGGCGTGATGGTGATCGTGCGAGCGTTTCCAAATACTGGGTGGGGTAATCATGTAAAACCCGAAAACGGTGAAAATCAAACTGGCGAGAACGGACTTGCGGAGAATGGTGTGGTGCTGGTAGTCGTGGAAGATGATAAAGAAGCGCGACAACAACAGCGCGGTAAACACGCTGAACATGATTCGACCAAAAATATTGGGTACGAAATATCGGAAAGTACCCATGATACACAACACTAAAAGTACGAGAGTCGTCAAAGTATAGAACCAACTCTTCCAACGAATTTCTTTTGCGAACGGCTTGGTAGCCAAAATCAAATCTTTTCCTGTAAGCATGATGCAAATATATGTAAAGTCGAGAAAAAAAATTCCAACGTCATCTTGGAAATCGTTCAAAAAAATACCCAAAAGTTAATCGTGAAGCCTAAAACCGTTTGGGGCAGCGAAACAGAGTGGAGAACTACTCCAAATCGTTATATTTTTGAATGGCTTTGAAGAGGTTCAACTTGTTCTGCTCCCCCAAAATCGCACTGCTCACAAAGCCCCAAATGCCTGCCGCACAAATGGACACTCCGCTCGGATTTTGTGGCAATCCGGGCTTACCCGTCTTGTCTTGTGCGGTTTGGTACAGCCCAACACCTGTCACTCCCAACGACACCGATCCCATTATCCATGCCACCACATTAAGGGTGCGGTAGCGCGTCAACATTTTGTGGGCCGGAGCTGAGGGTTCTATCATGAATTTCAGACAGTCGTATGACATGGTGCGCAACTCGGCACGGTCGCCTTTTTGGCAAAAATAGTACAACGGTTTTTCCGATGCCGGACGGCCATAGCTGTTGATGTTGTCGGTATACAGGTTGATTTTTCCATGCACCACCCTTTGTGCGAAACCACTGTCCTTTACCGACGCGAAAGTCTTCATACCGTCGCTGTAAAAAGCAACGTTAGACGAAGGATACACATTGTAATCTGCAACCACAGCCATCCGTTTTTTCGACTGTTGCAAGGTCACTAAGTCGGCCTTTTGCGCACTTGCCGCCTTCTTGAGGAAGACGTACGGTTTTTCGGGAACCGGCTTAGGAAATTTTGGAACGGCACAGGAGCCCAACATCGACAGACCAACAAGTATCAAATAGTATTTCACGCTGAGTTTTGTAAAGCTTGAACAATTTTCGCCGGGCACGCCGGTGAAAGCAATGCTTGCAGTGCCAATTTAAGCACAATTTCGATTTGAAGGAAGAAAAACCACATTTTTTATCGAAAAACGTTCAGCGGAAGCTTCTGGCCCAAACTTGGCGGATGACCTATTTTGAGCGCACATTCATGTGCGAAAAGGTCAAATTTTCTGTTCGGATTCAAATTGGACCGGAACGGTGATGAAGATGATGCCCTTACCCACCTTCACATACCCATCGACCCTGACTTTTGCGGTCCGACCAAACAACATGCTGCCCAAATTGGCAAGACCAGCCTTGACCTCGGCCGAAGCAGTCACTTGAAGTTCGAACTCGGTGCCCTTGGGAATCCTATACTTGCCTTTCGGCACTACGGCCTTGCCCGCGGGCATTCCTTCTACAGCCACATCCAAATCCACTTTTTTAGGGTTAGTCCGAAATTATTCGGATTAAAAATGTGCACTGTAGCCGCCACATTAACCCTCCCTTGGGCGATACCAAGAAATTTCAAATGGTCTGTACCCTTGTAAACCAAACTCTTGGGATGCGAGCAACCGGTTGCTAAAACAGCCGCCATCATTGTGGCGCATAAAACGTTCATTATTCCTGGCTTCATGCCTTGACTTGTTTTTAAAATTGCGGCTTTGGGCCTTGCAATTTGGTTGCAACTATATACCGAACACGACCCTAAAGTATCACGGTCGATTGCATCCTTGGTCCGTTTTTCACAAAAAATTACAGCGTGCGTTTTTTGGGTGAAGCATTAATGCCGTAAAATTGTAAAAACAATTTGGATTATGACGGAAAACGGTTCCGAACACCCTTTTGAGGACCCGATGGCGGCCATTCCGAACCTCATCGGCCACATTGAGAAAATCGTACGCGGCAAGCGTCCGCAAATAGAATTGGTCATTACGTGCCTTTTAGCTGGGGGGCACATCCTTATTGAAGACAATCCCGGTACCGGTAAAACGGTTTTGGCAAAAACACTTGCACACTGTATCAGCGGCGACCGCGACGGTGAAACTGTAGTCTTCAAACGCATTCAGTTTACCCCAGACCTATTGCCAATGGATTTGATAGGCACGCACGTTTTCGACGATGCCAACAAACAGTTCCTGTTTAAAAAGGGGCCATTGTTTTGCAACGTATTGCTTGCCGATGAAATCAATCGGGCGTCGCCGAAGGTGCAGAGCGCATTGCTGGAAGCCATGGCCGAAAGCCAGATTACGGTGGGTGATGCCACCTTGAAACTCGAACAGCTATTTTTCACCATCGCCACCCAAAACCCGGTGGAAATGGAAGGCACCTACCCCCTACCCGCCGCCCAACTCGACCGCTTTTACATGAAGATTTATTTCGGATATGTAGATGAAGCAACCGAATTGGACATTTATAGAGACTACCTCCAAATTGCGGTAAACCTTAATACAGCCGAGCAGGTGATGAGCATGCGGTCGATGTTGCAGTTGCAACAACAAACCGGCGAGGTTTTCGTTCATGAAGAAATCATCAAGGCCGTAGCCAATATCGTGCGGAAGACCCGCGATCATCCCGATATCACCTTGGGTGCCTCCACCCGTAGCGGCATCGCTTTCATAAAATGCCTCCGTGCATATGCATTGGTGAAAGGACGCACATTTGTAGTGGAAGACGATGTGCGCGACATAGCGCGGGCAGTCTTGGAGCACCGGCTCATTTTCAGGAATAAGGACGGTAAACTGAAAGCCATGGAAGGCATCGTTCAAAAGGAAACGGAACGACTAGCCAAACTGAGGCTTTTTGCTTAAGTCCAATAATCTGCAAGGCCAATGCGTGGCCGTGCAGATTCAACAAATCAAGGAGAATGGTAGGAAGGATATTGATACTGTGTTGCCTGTTGTGTTCGGTTGCGTCGTGGAGCGTGAGCGGACAAAACGGACGTAAGCAGGTAAAACCGCAAGACCTGCCGCCCGAAATGCGTCCGCCCCACCCACCCGAGAAAACCGAACAACGTTTTTTGATAGATGCCAAACGGTCGGGCGAAGACCTGAATGGCGAGGATGCCCTGCCGCGCTCTCGCGAGTTCAAGCGCATCGACAGCACCTACTACTTGGGCTGGATGTATGAAGGTGCATACAAGTATAACCACGCTGAAGACTACTTGGGCTACAAAAATGCCGCCGTACCGTTGGCGCGTGCATTGGATTTGATGGAACGCGATTATGCGGCACCCTTGGGAACACGGACCGACAATATGCTAACCTACTACCCTACCCACAGGTTTAAGTTGGATTATACCATCATTGCCTACTACCTCATGAATTGCTACAGCAATACCGACCAACCCGATAAGGTTTTCGCACTGTTGCAGCGGGCAGCCAAATGGAAAATGCAGCACCATTACTACCTCGAAGTGTACAACGCTATGGCCTGGACGGTGCACCGCAACCGCTTCTACACCCACGACAAGTACGCCTTCCTAAAAAACTCGATAGCCGAAAACGAGCAACTCGCGCAACGCTATCTGGACTCGAGCATGATGCAGATATCCAGAAACCATATCCTCAACAAAACCATATTGCCCGAACTGGAAGAGCCTGAACGGATGGGTGTATACCACTATAAAAATATCCTCTATGGGTACGCCTTGAAAATTGATTCGGCCAACCACTACTTCAACTTGATGCGCGAAGGCAACCGGTTGCCCCACAACAACTACGGCAATTTTAAAATGGTATGTGGCGACTTTAGAACGGCCGAGAGCGAATACAAGATTGCCGGCATGTATGACGGCGGCGACAAGCGGTTGCAGGAGTGGGCCTACTATTCGTCTTTGCTCGACATCTATAAGGGCGAAACTAAGGAAGGCATAGAACTGGAACAAAACATGATAAGGTCGAGCGGCTCCACCCCCGGTTTTGGTTGGTACAATATTGGGCTGGCACGGTGCCTGATGTATGACGGCCAAATATCGGAAGCCAAGCGCCACATCGAGAAAGCGGCCGAATTCAAGGAAGTGCACATAGGCACCACCTTGGGGCAAAGCCACTACGATTTCAGTATTCAATTATTGAAACTCATTGAAAAAGAGCACGAATGGGAGATGCACCGCTTCGAAAACCGCAAGTGGTACCTGCACCCGGACGTGATGGCCGGCATGATGAAAGACTTGGGGGAGATATACATGCAACAGTTCCTCATCATCAATCAATTTGCCAAAAACCCCGAACGGGACAACGTCATCTACAAGCTGTTTTCAACCGAAAGCACGGTTTCTTGGGACGAAATCAGGTACTTGGTGAAAGACTTCAGTCCGGGTTTCTTCATCCATAAATTTCAAACCCAGGCGTTGGAAGACCGCAGGAAGTATGTCAGGAAATATTTCAATCTGATGGTGGCTGGGTTTTATGTGAATCAAAAAAGGTATATGGATGCCAAGGCGATATTGAACGAATTGCCGAATGACGAGCACCTCGATTTTGATTACGAGAAACTCTTCACTGCACGCGTTTACGAATTTGAAGCCCGCTGCGCAGAGGGATTGGGCAAAACGCACGACCGCGATACTTGGCTGTACCGTCTCTATACACTTTACCCCCAATTGGTACCGTTCACGGGCATGGCAGTGAACATGGACATCCATCTCTCCGGCGCGGTAGACCCCATCGTCCAAGCCCGGCTCAACGAATTGAATGTGAGCAGCATGGTGGCCCACGACGGCCCTACGGTACAGGCCTATGTAACGTTTACCAAAACCGGCGACCGTAAAGACATTTCCTATTACGTAATTGACAATGAAGGCAAATATGTAGTCAAAAAACAGCAATTTGCGTGGCAAAAGCCCGAAGCGGCCGCAAGAGACCTTGCCTACAGGCTTTTCGGTATTGGCGGTAAAATGCCTAATGCCGAGCCTGAGTAAACCCAACCCATTCGGTATGATTGAAGATATCCTGGCCTTTAATTCCATTCGGGGTGAATTTCTCGACGCGTTCCTCTCGGCAGGCTGGTACAGGATGGGCAAGTTCATCTTCACCACCAACTACATCAAGCCCTTCGACGATGGGCAACTTTTTAGGGTGTTTTGGCTACGTTATAAGGTTCGAGAAGTGGCTTATTCCAAGTCGGCACAGAAGATTTTGAACGCTGGCAAGGGTTTTTCTTGGCGCTACCGACCCTTCGAAACCAGTCCCGAAATGCTGGACTTGCATGACCGGTATAGGGCCGGAATCGATTTCCAAATTGGGGACGATTTGGAAGAATTCTCGGAAATACGAGCAAGTAAAATTTACGACACGTACAAAGTAGAGGTTTTCGACGGAGCAACACTTATCGCCGTAGGCATTTTCGACGTTGGCGACAATGCGATTGCGGGCATCAAGAATTTTTACAACCATGATTATGCCCGCTACAGCCCGGGCAAGCTGCTGATGATACTGAAACACCTGTTTTGTTTGGAACACGGGTTTGACTACTACTACCCCGGCTATTTCTCCACAGAATTGGCCAAATTCGATTACAAGCTGTTCCTGGATAAACGTGCCACAGAAGTGCTGTATCCGGAAATGGACGCTTGGGTGGGATATGAACGGTTTGCACAACATTGGGCGGGCAAAAAAAGAAAGGTGTAACTACCCGATAGGCATAAAATGGCAACCTTTATAGTTTGCTCCAAAGGGAATCATGCCCGCCGTTGTGAAGATTTAGTGAATATTTAACCCGATCAAACGGTTGTTTAATCGGGATTCCAAAGAACATTGGCCCCACATTACGGCAAAGTTCGGTTCGTACCCGCGCTCAAAACATTGGTATTCTTGTGTCGAGCCATAACGCAGTTGCCCCGCCGAGTATGCCGACTCCCTGTATACTGTAACCGGGTCATGTTGACAACCGTTGAATAATTCCCGATTATCATATAAATTTACATCCGATTTGGATGTTTTGACTCTCGGCCGGTTCTAAATGACCTGCGCCGAAGGCTTGTTTTTTTTAAAAAAAGGTATGTTTATGCGCTTAAAGGCTTTGTTCCTCATTTTATTGGCGGTTGGTTCCCATTGGGCGGCTCTGGCAACGTCCACTATTACCGCACCCGTGGGGGCATCTAACATTTGTGCCAAGAAAGCCCTTACCGGCACTACTCCGGGTTGCACCGCTACCGGGAACATTTTGGTGCGCGAGGGGGTTGCAACAGATTTTAGCGTCGGCACCAATGTATTGGTGCTCCATGCTCCCGCAGGCTGGCAATTCTGTACGAGTGCAACCATCACGACATCGTTCATCGCCGCCCGAAATATCACTTCCGTAACGATCCCAACCGGAGGCCTCACCGATTCCACATTGACGATAAACGTTGTAGTATCGGGCACCAACAGACTTGACCGATTTACCATAACCGGCCTCACGGTTGAGGCATTGTCCACAACTACTCCAGCAGGATACATTTACGCTTCATCGGTTACCGGACTGAACGGCATAACGGTGGGAGCCAGCGACTTCGCCAATTTGGCGCTTTCACCCATCCTCATACCGACGGTAAGCATAACCGCCGCACCGGGTGATACTGTTTGTCCGGGTACCGCCGTGACCTTTACACCCACCGAGACCAATGGCGGCGCACCCACCTACCGCTGGTACGTCAACAACACCCTAACCGCGATAGGTGCCACTTTTACGACATCGACCCTCACTACCGGCACCACCGTATTTTGCCGAATGACGGCAACAGGCTGCGTGTTGCCTGTACTTTCTTATTCCGACACCATAACTATGGATGTTCCCGGCCCCGCATTAATTTCCGGTTCGGGAACCATTTGTCCGGGTACAACCGCCACTCTGGCCGATGCTACTACGGGTGGCACTTGGCATAGCGGCAATACTGCAATAGCAATAATAGATCCTGTATCGGGTGTGGTAACCGGGGTATCAGCCGGTACGGCTCCCATCTCTTATATTACCGGCTTGGGGTGCCCTGCCTATTCAACCGAGACCGTTGTGGCCGCGCCTACGGCTCCAGCCATTGCACCCTCCCCGGCCAATGTCTGCAACGGAAGCGCTTTAGCCATTTCAGCCGCAGGAACCTATCCTTCGCCCTCCATACTTACCCAGAATTTCTCTGGAGGTCTGGGTGCCTGGTCGGTAAACAATACCGGTAGCGTTGGTACTGTCGCATCCTCGGGCTGGGCCCCGCAAGTGTCGGGATACGCTACAGGAATGGGCATTTTTGTCGAAAGTGCTTTTGCGATTGCCAATGCCGACACATCGGGCACAGGCACCCAAACAGTATCGCAATTGGTCTCACCATCGTTTTCATTAGCAGGCTATTCAGCCGCCACATTGGCGTTTGACATCGCTTATGGCTTTTCGCCAAACGACTCGAACGCCGAAGTAGACCTATCAATTGATGGCGGCTCCACTTGGACCGCAGTATTGGCAAATTTTAAGTCCGGCGCTACATCGGTAGGCACTCCGGGTACCTTTGGCACTGCATCCCTGCCACTAACAGCCTACCTTGGTCAAACCTACGTCAAAATCAGATACTACTATAATAGTTTCGCAGGCTATTATTTGGCGGTTGGGGCAATAGCAATCACGGGCACACCCGTTGTCACCGCCCCAACTTGGTCGCCCACCACCTACCTATTCACCGATGCGGGCTTAACCGCGCCCTATACGGCTGGAACCGCAATAGATACGGTCTATGTGGCCCCTACGGGATTTTCCTCAACATCAACATTAGCTTACTACACCGCGGTATCTAATGCCGGGTGCTCGGTTTCCGATTCTGGAACGGTGAATGTCTTTCCACTACCTGCGTCCATAACCGGAACGTTATCGGTATGCGTTGGAGACAGTTCGGTTTTGGGCGACACTACTTTGGCCGGTAGTTGGAGCAGTTCCAACCCCGGTACCGCATCCATCAACCCCGCGACGGGAACCATTACCGGTGTCTCAGCCGGCATTGCCACGATCACCTACACCTCTCCTTCGTCTTGCGTCACTACTGCCAGCGTTACCGTGAACGGGTTACCGGCATCCATAACGGGAAGCACCAATGTATGTTTGGGTACTACCGCGACGTTTTCCGACGCTTCAGGTGGCGGGACATGGTCATTGTCCGGAAGTTCGGTGGGCAGCATCGCCTCGGGAGGCGAGTTTACCGGACTCTCGGCCGGAACGGACACCCTCACATTTACTTCGGGCTTAGGATGTACTACATCTACAATAGTCACCGTCAATCCGTTGCCGACACCCATTACCGGCACTACCCAAGTTTGTGTAAGCGGGGTTACCTATTTAACTGATGCGTCAACGGGCGGCACGTGGTGGAGCACTAACGCATCGACTGCAACGGTGGGGAGTACGGGAGCCGTTACCGGCGTGGTGGCCGACACCGTGACTATTGGGTACCAGTTGCCTTCCGGATGTGCCACCGTGACGATAATTACGGTAAATCCCTTGCCGGCAGCAATTGTCGGCAGCTCCGGCATCTGCTTGGGAGGCGTAGCTACTTATACCGATGCAACCTCTGGAGGCTCATGGACGCTGAGCAATACCACCAACGCACTCATAACAGGCAGTGGTGTCGCACTGGGAGTTGCAGCAGGTGCCGATACCATAATTTATACATCAGGCATCGGTTGCGTAACAAAATTGGCGGTAACCATTAATGCCGCACCATCGGCCATTTCAGGAGCTAACCAAGTGTGTGTAGGCTCCAGCATTTCCTTGACCGACTCCGTTACCGGTGGGTCTTGGACGTTGAGCGACCCATCTGTTGCCAGCATATCAGGTACCGGTGTCGTGACCGGACTTACATCGGGTACGGTTTTGGTGACCTACACGGCATCCGGTAGCTGTATTACTACGAAATTTATTACGGTAAATGCATTACCCGCCGCAATCTCCGGCAGCAACAACGTTTGCACAGGTTCTACCATCACATTGACCGATGCAACGAGCGGCGGCTCATGGACGGCCGCCAACGGCAACGCAACGATTGTTGGCGGCGTGGTTGCCGGCATAACCGCAGGTACCGACACCGTGAACTATGCCCTCGGCACGGGTTGCAGTGTGGCATTCGTCATCACCATCAACCCCACCCCGGCCGCAATAACCGGTACCGTTTCGGTTTGCACCGGCTCGGTAACCGCATTGGCTGACGCCACAGACAGTGGCTCTTGGAGCAGCGACAATACTACTGTCGCCGCCATAGACGGTTCAGGCAATGTGACGGGGGTTTCGGCTGATACCGTCACTATAAATTATGCTTTGTCAACAGGTTGTACAGTTTCGACGGTCATAACTGTAAACCCAATGCCTGCGGGTATTA
>CAIVHI010000137.1 GCA_903905685.1 uncultured Bacteroidota bacterium
AACAACGACCAGATTGAAAAGTCGCTGGGCCAAAAAGAGATGGAGTTGAGCATCATCAATTCTATCGAGAAGTTCATTCATGAGAATGTGAATTCCATTGTTCCGTCGGCACTGCTGTTTGAAGAAAACACTTCATTTGGAGACATCGTCCATCGCTACAACGAACTTCAATCCACCCGCATCCGTCTGTTGATGAGCACTACCGACAGGAACCCGCTAGTGGGCGATGCAGAGCGGCAATTGGAAAATGTAAGAAGCCAATTGTTGACGTTCCTGAACACCACAAAAAATGAGGTGGCCACCAACGTTAATGCATTGAGGAAGAACAATGTGGACCTCAATACCCAGATACGAAGCGCTCCAAGCAAGCAGCGAACTTTTTTGGAATATACCCGCCAACAAACGGTGTTGCAGGAGATGTATCTGTTTCTGCTGAAAATTCAACAGCAAACCGAAATTACCAAAACCACCAATATTGCCAATGTCAGGATTATTGAAGGCTCGCGTGCCGACGGTTCGCCTTACTTCCCCAATCGGCAAGTGATACTGGTTGTAGCCATCATTGCCGGCTTGGTATTGCCCATCATATTCATTTATTTTTTGAACCTGTTCAACACGAAAATCCAGTCGAAGGGCGATGTGGAATCGCAGACATCGGTTCCGATAATTGGCGAAATCGGCCATAATGTGGTAAAGAGCAGCATTGTGATACAGACGGGCTCGAAAAGCATTATTGCAGAGCAGCTTCGCTCGTTGCGCACCAACATGCAATTTTTCCTCACAACGGGTCAGGAGAACGTCATTATGGTGACCTCGAGTATGAGTGAGGAAGGTAAATCATTCATTACCACCAACCTGGCGTGTAGTTTGGCCATCTCCGGCAAACGGGTCGTGGTGCTGGAACTCGATTTGCGGAAACCGAAAATCTCCAAGAACCTCGGTTTGGAAAACACGTTGGGATTCTCCAATTACGTTATCGGGCAGATTACCGATTTGGACTCCATCATACAGCCATCGGGTGTAGTCGACAACTTTTTCATCATTCCGTCGGGGCCGGTTCCACCTAACCCTGCAGAGTTGATCATGCTGCAAAGCACGCGTGAATTGTTCGAAACCTTGAGTGAGAAGTTCGACTACGTCATTATCGATACGCCGCCGATTGGCTTTGTGACAGATGCGCAGTTGGTGAGCAAGTATGCCGACATGTCTATCTATGTGGTGCGCAACATGTTTACCCACAAAGAGCAATTGAAGATTGTAGACAACCTGTATAGAGACGGCAAAATTCCCAAAGTGGCCATCGTCATCAACGACATCAACTTCAATACCGGGCAGGGCTACGGTTATGGCTACGGCTATGGTTATGGTTACGGCTATGGCTACGGCTATGGTGCAGGCTATGGGGAAGGTTATTTTGAAATGCCCAAAAAGCCCGGAATATTTTCCAGGTTATTCAAATAGAAGCTAAAGTGTCAAGTGGTTTATGGTTCAAGAAACGGTAATAAAATCCTATAAAGGCGTAAAGCCGATTAATTGGAAGGAGCTGAAGCAGTATAAAGATTTGCTTTACTTCATGGTATTGCGAGATATCACGGTTATTTACAAGCAAACCATCATGGGCTTTGCTTGGGCTATCGTGAATCCCATTGTGTCTATGGTCATATTCACGTTTGTGTTTGGGAAATTGGCACGCATCACGAGCGATGGCATACCCTATCCGTTGTTCAGTTTCTGCGCATTGGTTCCTTGGACCTATTTTTCCAATACCATGAATGCGTCGGGCACCAGCCTTATACAATCGTCCAACCTGTTTACGAAGGTATATTTTCCGCGTATCCTCATTCCATTGACGCCCATCTTTTCAAAATTGGCAGATTTCGGCATCTCCTTCGCCATCCTAATCTTGTTTTTGATAGGCTACAAGGCGACGCCCACCGTGGAAATTTTGGCCTTGCCCCTCCTCATGGTCTTGATGATTGTTACGGTAGCAGGTATCGGATTTTGGTTGTCGGCACTTGCCATCCAGTATCGCGACGTCAAGTTTGCCATAACGTTCGTTACGCCCTTGATGATGTATGCGGCGCCGGTTGTATTCCCATCGTCTATGATTTTGGAGAAATACGGCTACCACGGCTATTTGCTGTATGGCCTATACCCAATGGCCGGGGTTATTGAAGGATTTAGAGGAGCGTTACTGCCGCAAAAGCCCATTCCTTGGGACTTGGTGGGCATGGGCAGCATCAGTGCTGTCGTGCTTTTTGCGTCGGGGTGGCGCTACTTCAGAAGAACGGAACGCTTTTTTGCCGATATCGCCTAAACTACTTTATGAGTGACTATGTAATACAGGCCAACGGATTGTCGAAGGCATACCGTTTGGGTCTTAAAGACGCCAAAAACGATACCCTTGGCGCTACCTTGGCATCTTGGGTAAAGAGTCCTGCAAAGAACTACAACCGGCTCCGCAAGCTGTCCCGTTTCGACCCTACCAAGGACGACGAGGAGGATATGTTTTGGGCGTTGAGAGATATGTCGTTCAGCGTTGCGCAAGGCGAAATTTTGGGCATCATCGGCCGTAATGGAGCCGGAAAGAGCACGTTGCTCAAAATACTTTCCAAAATTACCGACCCTACGCTGGGCGAAATCCGGATAAAGGGGCGCGTAGCCGCGCTGCTCGAAGTGGGTACGGGTTTCAATTTGGAGCTTACCGGCCGCGAGAACATCTTTTTGAATGGCACCATTTTGGGTATGACCCGGAAAGAAGTGACCAAGAAGTTTGATGAAATCGTGGACTTCAGTGGAGTGGAGAAATTCATAGATACCCCTGTAAAACGGTATTCCAGCGGCATGAAAGTGCGGCTTGGCTTTGCCGTGGCTGCCCACTTGGAGCCCGAAATACTGATTATTGATGAGGTACTCGCTGTGGGCGATGCGGAGTTCCAAAAAAAGTGTTTGGGCAAAATGCAGGGCATCAGTGCGGTTGAAGGCCGTACGGTGCTTTTTGTAAGCCACGACATGTCGGCGGTTGGCACCCTTTGCAACAAGTGCCTCCTTTTGGAGCGGGGTAGGATTGACATGGTAGGTGAGACTCCTATGGCCATCCAGAAATATACCCAAAACGTTTCGGGCAGTTCCATAGAAGACTACCACGAGAGCACGATACGCCTTCAGATTGAAGAAGTTACGCCTACCCAGCTCGTTGCCAAGGCTTTTTTCAAGATATTGGAAAACAACTTGCTCGATGGCGTTTTCCACTTGCGGCTCTATGACGGAGCCAATTTCGAGTTGATGTTCTACAAGGAAAAAGACATCAGGATTTACGACAACGAATACGTGGAAATCAAGATGGATGTGAGTTCGTTCAAAGCGGGCTACTACTCCATACAGGTGAAATATGCCGCATCCACCATCGACCTTTCCAAGCGGGTGGTTCTGGCGAGCGACTTTACGCCCGTAATGGTGGATAGGGACACCTTCAAATACGAAAAAGGGTCTATCGCGCCGCCGGTGCAACTCATCAACACCACCAGGAATTTTCAATATTGATCTGCACGTTGGAAGGTGCAGGTCCTTCATCTGCTATCTAAATATACACCATGGTCGACACCAATATTTTCATCATTGCTGAAATTGCGCAGGCGCACGATGGCAGTTTGGGTATCCTCCATTCCTATATCGATGCCCTTGCTGCCGCAGGCGTGTCGGCGGTAAAGTTTCAAACGCATATTGCCCAAGCCGAAAGTTCGGCACATGAGCCATTTCGGGTTAAGTTCAGTTATGTGGACGATACCCGTTACGACTATTGGAGGCGGATGGAATTTACGGAAAGCCAATGGCACGGCATCAAGCAGCATTGCGATGATGCGGGCGTGGAGTTCATTTCATCACCATTCTCCAATGCCGCAGTCGACCTCCTGGAACGGGTGGGGGTGAAGCGCTATAAAGTGGGGTCGGGAGAGGTTTCGAACTTCCTACTGCTCGAGAAACTGGCGGCTACAGGCAAGCCGGTCATCCTGTCGTCAGGCATGAGCAGTTTTGCCGAGCTCGACAAGGCAGTAGGTTTTTTGCAAAGCCGTAATACGGACGTATCGGTGATGCAATGCACAACCGCTTACCCTACGGCACCTGCACAATGGGGATTGAACGTGGTACCGTTGCTGGAATCGAGGTATGGCTTGCCGGTTGGGTTTTCAGACCACAGTGGGGTGATCTATCCATCTATTGCGGCCGTGGCATTGGGTGCACGGATGTTGGAGTTTCATGCCGTGTTCGACCGGCGCATGTTTGGCCCGGATGCCAAGGCGTCGCTTACCATAAATGAAATTGCGGAGTTGGTGCGGGCGTGTACTCAAGTGGATACTTCGGTGAAAACCGTAATCGATAAAGACGATACCTCATCATTCACGGCACTGAAGCAGATTTTCGAGAAATCATTGGCCGTCAACAAAGACCTCGCCGCCGGGCACGTGTTGCAGTTCGGCGATTTGGAAGCCAAGAAGCCCAGAGGCTTCGGTATAGACGCAGCACGTTTTGAATCCGTTATCGGGAAAACGTTGAAAAACAATCTAAAAGCATACGAATTTTTGAATGACTTCGATATATAAAAGAAAAGTTTGTGTCGTAATCACTGCACGGCCAAGCTACAGCAGAATAAAGACGGCACTTGAGGGCATCAAGAACCATCCCGATTTGGAGTTGCAACTGGTAGTTGCGGCATCGGCATTGCTCGATCGTTATGGGTCTGCGGTAAACTACATAGAGCGTGACGGCTTCAAGATTGATGCCAAGGTGTTCAATGTTTTGGAGGGTGAAAACCTTACTGCGGCTGCGAAAACCACCGGTATAGGCATATTGGAACTTTCTACCGTCTTCGACAACCTGAAGCCCGACATCGTTGTAACGGTGGCCGACAGGTTCGAGACCATGGCTACAGCCATTTCGGCAGCCTATATGAATATCCCTTTGGCCCACATTCAAGGTGGCGAAGTGACCGGGAATATTGACGAGAAGGTGAGGCATTCCATAACCAAGCTTGCCGATTTGCATTTCGTTGCGTCGGAAGGCGCAATGGAGCGGGTCATCAAATTGGGAGAAGACCCGGTTTCGGTATTCAACACCGGCTGCCCGTCTATAGACTTGGCATCCAGAGTATTGGCGACGCCGGAAATGGATTTTGACCCCTATAAAAAGTACGGCGGTGTGGGCGGTTTCCCCGACCTCTCCAACGGCTACATCGTGGTGATGCAGCACCCCGTTACGAATGAATACAAGGAATCGAGGGTGCATATAGAGGAGACTTTATTGGCCGTGAGGGATGCCGACCGCCCGGTATTGTGGTTTTGGCCGAATGTGGATGCCGGTGCCGATGGTACCTCCTCGGGAATCCGCGCGTTCAGGGAGCGCAATAAGGATTTGAAAATCCATTTTTTCAAAAACATGGAGCCCGATGATTTCTTGAGGCTGCTGTGCAACAGTAGTTGCCTGATAGGCAATTCCAGTGTAGGTATTAGGGAATGTGCGTTTTTGGGTGTGCCGGTGGTAAACGTGGGTACCCGCCAGAATCGTCGCGACCGCGGCAACAACGTCATTGATGTGGATTATAAGGCTGATGCCATAAGCACCGCAGTGCGCCACTGGCTGCACTCGCCACGCCCTGCCGCGAGCGACGTGTATGGTGGCGGTGATGCGGGCGGCAAGATTGCCGAGCTACTTTCGAAAGCACCATTGAAATTCCACAAAACCATCACTTATTAATCGCGTCTTCGCCAAGCCCCAAAACATGATTGACGGAAAACGGATACTGGGTTTCATTCCGGCACGCGCGGGCTCCAAAGGGGTACCGGGTAAGAACCTCAAAATGCTGCATGGCAAGCCCTTGCTTGCCTATACCGCAGAGGCCGCGCTCAAGTCGTCTTTTCTGGATATGGTACTGCTCAGCACAGATTCTAAGCAGTATGCCGAGGCCGGGCGGGCCATGGGGCTCCAAGTTCCATTTCTCCGGCCCGCAGCTTTGGCCCAAGATACTACGCCTACCCTGCCGGTAATACAACACGCTTTGAATACCCTTGCCGAAGCCGGCGAAGTATTCGATGCCGTTTGCCTGTTGCAGGTTACCGCACCATTTCGAAAAAAGGGCTTCATAGACGAAGCCATCAGTGTGTTTTATTTGAGGGGTTCAGACTCCCTGCTTTCGGTACTGCCCGTGCCCCATGAGTATAACCCACACTGGACGTTTGAGCCGGAAGCGGCATCGGGACTCTTGCACATTGCAACCGGAGAAAAGGAAATCATCAAGCGGCGGCAAGACTTACCCAAGGCGTTCATAAGGGATGGCTCCATATATCTCACCAAGACATCGGTACTGCTGGATAA
Source organism: uncultured Bacteroidota bacterium (assembly GCA_903905685.1). Lineage (GTDB taxonomy): Bacteria > Bacteroidota > Bacteroidia > Chitinophagales > Chitinophagaceae > CAIYTT01. The sequence goes on from CAIVHI010000137.1 coordinate 6,370, forward strand.
AAATTCTGTTTACGGCGACTCGGTGGCCTATATAGAGTCTGACCCCGGGTTTCAGTGCAACATAGATACGGTTGCAGATTGGGAGAAGGCAGAGCAGCGTGTAGCCCACTTGTTGCCATCCCTTTAAGAAGCCGTTCAAACGACAAAATCATAAAATACTATCGCATATCATGACAAACAGAGCAATAGCGGAATCGGTCTTTAAGACATTCGCAGGCAAGGAAGGCTGCCAGCACATAGCCTCCAACAACGCATTGAACGGCATCATGAACCTGATATCCAAGTACGGTTGCAGCACCGTTTTTGAAGTGGGTATAGGTATCGGTACCATTCCATATGCCTTGAATGAGTATGTGGCAGCCAATCCTGGAAAGAAATTGAAGTATACCGGCATCGAGGAAAATGCCTTTTGTTTGGGACAGTTGAAGCAAAACCTAACCGGCCTCGACAAGAATTTCGACTATTCGCAATTCGCCGCCATAGACATGGTTCCCCAGGCTTTCTACGATTTACTGATTGTTGACGGCGCGAACGACAGTGTCGAGAAAATCAAACGCCTCTGTAATCCGTCGGGCCGCACTATACTATTTGTGGAAGGCGACCGAAAAGGGCAAGTGGACATTTTGAAAAAGATGTTCGACAACTACATCATGTTCCGTGAAGTGACCAACGAGAAGAATCAAGATTACTCGCCATTTCCCAAGAACGAATACATTCACGGTTATACGGTCATCATCATCAATCCTACCGGTAGCGACAAGTCTTACCGTTTTGCACGCAAAATTGCAACGTCGGTAAAGTACAAAATGCGCCAAATGAAGAAGTAATACCCCACTGCAAACCCATTAGTACCAATCCGAGTCCCATATGTTGGAAATTAGAATGTGCAAGCGAGATGAGCTGCAACTATTGATGCAGTTTATTGACACGAAGTGGAAGAAAGGGCACATATTGGGCAATTTTGAGGAGATGATGCTGTGGCAACACGGCGATCCGGATGGCGAAACCGTCAATTTTGCGGTGGCCATCGATACCGAAATCCAGACCATTTATGCAGTGCTGGGCTGTATACCGTTGTGGCAGTACGACCCACTGCTCCAGCCATCCAACGACCTTTGGCTGTCGTTGTGGAAGGCAGATACCGCCGATGCGCCTGTTCAAAATATCGGGATGCGTTTGTTGGAGTTTTTGGAGGGGCATTTTAAGCCGGCTACGCTTGGGGTGACGGGAATCAAGAAGCGGGTGCGCGTCTTGTTCGAATGGTTGGGTTATACCACCGGCATCATGACGCAATATATATTCGTAAACCGCATGGTGACCTCTTTTGCGATTGCCGACGTGCCCGAGCGTAACATGGGTGCCACAGCGGATGGAAATTGTGTGCTCACGGAGTTGGGTTCGCTTGACGGCGTTGAAGTGGCGGTTCCCGATTGCAGACCGGCTAAGAGCGTCACCTATCTTGTTAATCGGTATGCCAAGCACCCTCTATATAAGTATCGCTTTTTCGGCGTGATGGATGGTGCAATGGTAAAAGCCATAGTCGTGGTTAGGAAGATTGACCAAAGTGGCAGTTGTTGCCTCCGCATCACCGATATACTCGGCGATATTTCGAATATCGGCACTTTGTCTTCCGAGCTACAGGCATTGTTGGAGCGGGAGCGTGCAGAATTCATAGATTGTTACAATTTCGGGGTCAATGCATCGGTATTCGAGCAAATCGGCTTTATGGCCTGTCCGGCCAATGTGGTGATACCCAATTATTTCGAGCCGTTCGAGCGCAAATCCGTAGAAATCCGCTTTGCCTATAAAAACAATACCGACAAGCCATACGTCATCTATAAAGGGGACTCAGACCAAGATCGTCCCACATTTTACGAGCGGCACTGATTTGCCCTAAAATCATTTTAAATCGCGGCTATGAAAGGAATCATGTATCACTATGTGCGGGAGAATGAAGCGGAATTCCCGTTTTTCAAGCACCTGCATATAGAAGACTTTGCCAAGCAGCTTGATTACTTTCAGGAGACCTTCGGTTTCGTGAGCGAGCAGGGTTTTTTGGAGGCACTCCAGACCGGCGTACCTCCGAAGGGTGTCGTCCTAACCTTCGACGATGGCGTGAAAGACCACTATAAATATGTATATCCGCTACTGAAGGAGCGGGGTATACCGGGCGTTTTTTATGTGCCCACCTTCATGTTTGAGGGTAAGATGCTGGATGTGCACAGAATACATCTGCTGTTGGGCAAGTATGACAGCAAATTGATGTACGATAAATTGGTGGGATTGGTAACCGAAGATATGCTTACCGACAACAACATCGAGGCATTCAAGCAAGCTACCTATACCAAGCAGCAGAACGATGATTATACCCTTGCATTCAAACGCACATTGAATTACACCATTGGCTATGCACATCGCACGGCGGTGATAGACAAGCTGATGCAGGAGTTTTTTCCGGATGAAGAGGAATTGAAGCAGTCGTTCTACGTGACACCAGAGGAATTGCGGGAGATGAAGGACGGTGGCATGATCATTGGCAGCCACTCCAAAAACCATTATGTGATGTCGAAGCTCAACCGGGAGGAGCAAATAGAGGAAATTGCCGATTCATTTGCCGTGTTGGAGGCCCAAACGGGCGGTTTGCCTTATCGCACATTTTGCTACCCCTACGGTGGGGCCCACACCTTTACCCCTGAAACCGAACAATTGTTGACAGACCATGGCTGTCTGTATTCCTTCAATGTAGAAGCCAGAGACGTGGAGGCCAACGACCTGTTGCATCGCAAGCAGGCACTGCCCAGATGGGACTGCAACGCCTTCCCTTTTGGCCAGTGCAGGTAAGTGCCATGCGCGTTGATTGGATAATCATAAAAAATAATTTGACTGACTGATGAAGAGGTTGTTGCTATACATTTCGGATGGAGTAGGGTGTCGGAATTTCATTTATTCGACATTCTTCGACTATGCCGCCCAAAACGGATTCGAAATCGTGATACTTAAGAATGTACCGTTCGATATTGATGCCCGGGGAGGGCGGGTTATAGACTTCCCCAATTTGCCAATCCCCGCCAAAGTGGACATTTTGAAAGGCATAAAGACGGAGTCGGAACTGAACCTGTTCACGGCTAAGTTCAAAAATCCCATTTATCAAGTATATAAATTCCCTTATAAGCCGAAGGGCCTGAAGAACAAAATCAAGCTGTTTTACAAGAGCAGGTATGTGCGCCGCACCACTACCCACGAGCAGATTTTGAAGGTTGAAGAGAAAATGTATCGTGCTGCAACCGGGTCGGCGCTTTACCATTCGCTGGCCCATATTCTGACCACCGAAAAAATCGATGCCGTGATGTTCACCAACCAACGGTCGGTGTCGAACATCACGTTGATGGTAGCCGCTGAGAGCTTGAAGATTCCAACGATAACCAACATTTTTTCTTGGGACAATCTTCCGAAGGGGTCCAAAATCCATAAATCGGACTATTATTTCGTTTGGAGCCAATATATGTTCGATGAGTTGTTGCGGTACTATCCGCATGTCGACAAGTCGACGATACGGATTACGGGTACGCCACAATTTGCGGGGTATACCGACAAGTCGGACATTGTGCCGCGCGCCGAATTTTTGAAGAGGTACAATCTGGGTGAAGCATTTAGATACGTGGCATTCACAGGCGACGACTTCACTTCTTCGCCCCACGACGAAATCTATTTGGAAGACTTGTGCAAACAAGTGCGCATCTATAATGAGCAGCATGGCGACACCTTCCGCGTGATATTCCGTAAGTGTCCGGTAGATATGACCAACCGTTACGATGGGGTGTTGCAGGCGCAGGCCGACATAGCTACCAGCATCGCCCCCCTCTGGAAATCAGAAAAGGGGTCGGGTTGGCAGTCGGTTTACCCCTTGAAAGAAGATGCCACGCTATTAAAGAATTTGTTGGCGCATTGCGACATGGTGTCCAATTTGGGTAGCACGGTTGCCATAGATGCATCGTTTTTCGATACCCCGGCATGTTATGTCAATTATCAACCCATTGAGGGTGTAAAGTGGAGAATCGACAAAAACTACCAGAAAATACATTTCCAAACACAGGCTGGACTGAATCCGGTGTTTTGGATAGCCAAGGTGCCCGAATATCAAGCCGTACTGCATGCCATTAAAACCGGCAATACCGAGAAGGTATTGCATGATGCACACCTTTGGGCCCAGCGTGTCATGATGCATCCCGTGGATAAAGTTCACGAGCGGATGTGGGGAGAAATCAAAAACATCACCCGAGCATGAATTTAGCCTTTTTGACCCCCGAGTATCCCGACACCCGCATAGGAAAGTGGGGAGGTATCGGCACGTCTATCAGGAATTTGGCGGCGGCATATGTAAAGCAGGGGCACAAGGTGTTTGTGTTCGTGATACATAAGCAGTTCGACCGGTTCACCGATTCGGGAGTTGAAATCATATCGGTATGCAGCAGCGTCAAAATGCGCAGCCTTCCCGGAGTTTATCTCAAAGGCCGCGATGTTGCCCGACAAATCAACAAATTCATTGCGCAATACGATATTCAAGTAATGGAGGTGCCCGACTGGAGCGGGCCGGCTGCGTTTATGCAGTTCAATTGCAAGACGGTCATCAAGTATCATGGCTCCGATGCCTATTTCTGTAAGCTCGAAGGCCGGAAACAATACTTGAAAAACTACCTCTTGGAGTATCTAAACATCCGAAGGGGGCATGCGCACATCTTTGTGAGTGCGTTTGCCGCCGAAGTCACCAAAAGGTTATTCCCCATCAGAGTGGGTACCTGCCATGTGGTGCACAACGGCATCAACCTCGACAATTTCGAACCCATGCAGGGCAGGCATGAAAAAGAGGGTGGAGGGCATACGATATTGTACTTGGGTACCCTCATCAGGAAAAAGGGCAGCTTGGAGCTCCCATTGATTTTCAATGAGTTGCTAAAGGCCCAGCCGGATTGCAAATTGGTGATTGCCGGTGGCGATACCGGTGACATCATGACTGGTGGAGCAAGTACGTGGGAGTTGATGAAACCCTTGTTTCAGGATATATCCAAGGTTCAATATTTAGGGGCCCAGCCTTATACCGAAGTCAAGAGATTACTTGAGGAGGCCGATGTTTGTGTATTTCCATCGTTTGCGGAGGCACTGCCCATGAGTTGGCTGGAAGCCATGGCCATGAGGAAGCCCGTTGTGGCGTCCAATATTGGCTGGGCGACTGAAATAATAGATGACGGGACCGATGGGTTTCTTGCATCGCCAAATGACCACACAGGGTTCGCCGAGAAAATTGGCAGGATACTGGCAGACGAAGGTCTCGCCGATACCATAGCAAAGGCTGCAAGGCAAAAAGTGGTGGCCCATTTCGATATTTTGAAAAAAGCCGAGGACCATATCAATATTTACAAAAGAATTTAATGATTAGTATACTGGTCTGCACATATAAGCGTGCGGGTTCGCTTAAGGAATTGTTGCAAAGCTTGGTATTGCAGACGCGCACGCCCGATGAAGTGCTGATTATTGACGGGTCGCCCGATGAAGAAACCCGCTTAATGCTGGATGGTGCAGGATTTGCTTTGCCCATCAAGTATTTCAGCGTCCCCCCCGAATCGCGTGGGCTTACCCGCCAACGAAATTATGGGGTGGCAAGGATTGCGCACGATGCGGACATCGTGGTCTTTTTTGACGACGATGTCGTCTTGATCCCCAAGTACCTCGAATTATTGGAGGCAACCTATCAAACTCACCCTGATGCTGCCGCAGTGGGTGGCATATCGACCAATGAACGCCAATGGGAAAAATATGACCCAGATAAGCACCGCGGCGACTGGTGGTATATATTGGATGGCTTTGCGGTAAAGCTCGGCGATCGCCAGTTTGTAAGGCGTAAACTGGGGCTTTTCACAAACGTTACACCCTTCTGTGTGCCCGAATTTGGACATGGCTACGATATTTTGCCGCCCAGCGGGATAACCTACAAGGCAGAACACCTGATAGGTTGCAATATGTCGTTCAAGCGGAAGGTGTTTGATGAAATTTCTTTTTCACACTATTTTGAAGGCTACGGGCTCTATGAAGACTATGATTTCTCCATCAGGGCTCTACGTTTCGGTAATGCATATGTAAATTCGGCATTGCAATTGGAGCACCATCACCATCCTGCGGGACGGCCCAATACTTACAGGTATGGCAAGATGGTGACGCGTAATGGTTGGTACGTTTGGCATCTGGCAAGGCCGAAAGCTAAGACTATCGACCGTCTGAAATGGTGGGTAATCACCTCACTTCAAACGGTATTCCTTTTAAAGTCTATAATGAAGCGCGAGGCCAGGATGGAGTTTCTGGGTCGATTTGTAGGAATGGTGAGTTTGGTTTTCAATCCGCCCAAGGTGGAGTTTTGACGGTATTTTACACATGAAATTTGCAATAATCACCCACGTTGGGCATAATCCTGCACCGGGCGGCAAGTATGCCGCCTATGGGCCTTATGTTAAGGAAATGAACCTCTGGTTCAAGCACGTGGATGAAATCATCATTGCTGCACCTTTCTCGAACGGGGTGCCCGACAAGATAGATCTGCCATACAGCAAAGCTATCAAAGCGGTGCCTGTACCCGAAATCAATTTGACAAATCCAGGAGCCATTTTGCGGTCGCTTTTGGCCTTGCCTGCAATTTTTTGGAAAGTGTTTGCCACCATGCGCAAGGCAGACCACATCCATCTCAGGTGCCCGGGCAATATGGGGTTGGTGGGGTGTGTGGTGCAAATCCTGTTTCCCAAGAAGCCGAAATCGGCGAAGTATGCCGGCAACTGGGACAAGGACAGCGGACAACCATTTACCTACCGCCTACAACGAAAAATCTTGAACAATACGTTCCTGACAAGGAATATGAAGGTTTTGGTTTATGGTTCGTGGCCCGACAGCACCGCCAACATTGTTCCTTTTTTTACAGCAAGCTATACCGAGGCACTAAGGTTACCGGTGGCCGACAAATCGGAAATGGCCGGGCAAATAAAGTTGTTGTTTGTAGGCGCCTTGTCCGATGGCAAACGCCCGCTCATGTCCATCAAAATTGCACAGGAATTGGCCCGCCGCGGCCACAATGTCCGTTTGGATTTATTGGGCAATGGGGTGATGATGGAGGATTTGAAGGAATATGTGTCGGCCAACGGCCTTGAACATTACGTTACCTTGCATGGCAACAAATCGGCAGACGATACCTATACTTATTTTAGGGCAGCCCATTTCCTGATATTCTTGTCGAAGTCGGAAGGGTGGCCCAAAGTAGTTGCAGAGTCTATGTGGTGGGGCTGTCTGCCCATAACCACGGCGGTCTCTTGCGTGCCCGAGATGGTGGGGCAGGGCAGCAGGGGCTCGCTTATTGCGCCTGATGTGGATGCTGCTGCAGATGCAGTAGAGTTTTATATAGGCTCGCCGGAAGAGTACAGGTCAAAGACATCGGCAGCGATGAATTGGTCTCGCGAATACACATTGGAAAAATTTGAGGCGGCAATTGCCGAAATAGTACATTAACCCATGAGCAAACCTACTTCCGAGATTCGCGTAGCACACATTGTAGACTCCTTGAGTGCAGGTGGTGCAGAGCAAATGGCGGTGAATTTTGCAAACGGTCTAGCTAGGAAGGGTATTCCGGTCTGGCTGATTGCAACCAGGAAGGGTGGAATATTGGAGGGGAAGATTGAACGTGGTGTTACCAAAGTGGT
>CAIVHI010000138.1 GCA_903905685.1 uncultured Bacteroidota bacterium
ATAAAATCTTACTCCTACTATGCAGGCGTGCAAGATGCGTTGGTGCAATGGTGGTACGGCCACAATGCGGTGGCATTCTTCCTTACCACGCCCTACCTCGGCCTCATGTATTACTTCATGCCTAAGGCTGCCAATCGTCCGGTTTATTCCTATAGGTTGTCCATCATCCACTTCTGGGCCCTCATCTTCATCTACATTTGGGCAGGTCCCCACCACTTGCTGTATACCGCACTTCCCGATTGGGCACAGTCGCTGGGCACGGTGTTCTCCATCATGCTCATCTTCCCTTCTTGGGGCGGTATGCTCAACGGCTTGCTCACGTTGCGCGGCGCTTGGGACAAAGTGCGTGAAGATCCGGTTCTGAAATTCATGGTCGTTGCAGTAACCGCTTACGGTATGGCCACGTTCGAAGGCCCCATGTTGAGCCTTAAATCGGTAAACGCCATCAGCCACTTTACCGATTGGACCATTGCTCACGTGCACGTTGGCGCCTTGGGTTGGAACGGCTTCCTCACGTTCGGTATCATATATTATCTGATTCCCAAAATCTTCCGCACCAAGCTCTACTCGGTAAAGTTGGCTAACTGGCACTTCTGGGTAGGCACTTTGGGTATCATCTTCTATGTCATCCCCATGTACTGGGCCGGGTTTATGCAGAGCTTGGCTTGGAAGCAAATCACTCCTGAAGGCAACCTGAAATACCAATTCCTGGAAACCGTTAAGCAAATGCAACCTTTCTATGCCATGCGCGGCATTGGTGGCGTACTCTACTTGATTGGCGCATTGGTGATGGTTTACAACATCATCAAAACTGTTCAAGCAGGCAGTGCCATGGATCAGGAAGCTGCCGAAGCACCCGCACTCACCAAGAACTTCGTATTGCATGGCACACACCACTGGCACAGGTGGATTGAAAGCCGCCCCGTACAAATGCTGGTGTTCAGCCTCGTGGCAGTTGCCATCGGCGGTATCGTAGAACTGATTCCGACTTTCCTAATCAAATCCAACATTCCCACCATCGCCAGCGTAAAACCCTATACTCCGCTCGAATTGCAAGGTCGCGACATCTATGTGCGTGAAGGTTGCTACCTCTGTCACAGCCAAATGATTAGGCCGTTCAGGAGCGAAGTGCTGAGGTATGGCGAATACTCCAAAGCCGGCGAATTTGTATATGACCACCCATTCCAATGGGGTAGCAAGCGCACCGGTCCCGATTTGGCTCGTGAAGGGTCAGGTCGCAACAAGAAGAGCGACAGTTGGCACTTCAATCACCTGTACGAACCCAGCTCCATCTCTGAAGGAACCGTAATGCCAAGGTACGTATGGCTGTTCGACAACAACTTGGATACCGCAATTACACCTGCCAAAATCAGGGCTATGCAAACCTTGGGTGTGCCATATCCTGCAGGCTACGACAAGATGGCCAATGCCGACCTCATGAAGCAGGCAGAAGGGATTCAAGCCAACCTGCTGGCAGAAGCCAACATCAAAATACCTGCAAACAAGGAAATCGTTGCATTGATTGCATATCTGCAACGCTTGGGCAAGGACATTTCACTGGAACAAAAAACTGAAGAAATCAAATAACGGTACAGCTATGAAATTCATCAATTATCTCGAAAAAATCACCGGTGTAGGCATATTCCCGCTGGTATCGCTTCTGGTGTTCTTCACCTTCTTCGTTGCAGTGACCTACTGGGCTTTCCAAGCCGACAAGGGTTACATCAACCTGATGAAACGGATGCCGATTAATGAAAACGATTAATTCAATAAACAAGAAAAATTGCACTATCATGCAAAACAAGTATAGTAAATTAGTAGGTCTCACTGCTGTGTTGCTGGCCGCACCAACTCTCCTCTTCGCGGCAGACGCCCCTGCGGCAGCACCCGCCGCCGCCGCTTCCGACACCGGCAATATGACATTGGCCATACTGGCTAGCTTATCCATAGTGTTGCTGTTCGTTATCGGTGTGTTGGCCAATGTTACCAAGAACTTGGCCGACATCAGCAAAGAGAAAATCGGGAAGATGCGTAACGACGGGCTCATTAAAACCATCGCACTCCTCATCCTGTTCTCCATCCCTGCGCTGCATTCGTTTGCCGAAGCCGCTGCGCCTGCTGCTCCAGCCGCCGCACACGACATCCTCAACGGGGTGTCCGACAACGATTTCTACATGATCATCACGATTCTTGTATTGGAGTTTGCCGTCATTTTCATGATGCTATTCAACATCAAGAAGCTCAACCGCGTTATCAGCGCCCAGTATGAAGAAACCTTGCAAAAGGCAACGGCCGGTGTGGTTGACGAAAAAAGCTGGTTTTGGGACAATTTCAATAATGCGGTCGCCATTGAAAAAGAAAAAGACGTATTGTTGGACCACAACTACGATGGCATCCAAGAGCTGGACAACAGCCTCCCACCTTGGTGGAAATACGGTTTCTACATCACCATCGTTATTGCCGTCATCTACTTGTTCCGCTACCAAGTGGCCCACACCGGCATGAACCCCGAAGAAGAATATGCCGAAGAAATGCAGAAAGGTGACGAAGAGAAAGCAGCATATCTTGCCAAGGCGGGCAACTCTGTTGATGAAAATACCGTCACCTTGATGACAGACCCCACAGCACTTGCTGAAGGTAAGACACTGTTTCTAGCCAACTGCTCGGCATGCCACCTGCAAGACGGCGGGGGCTTGGTAGGACCCAACCTTACCGACGACTACTGGCTACATGGCGGAAGCATCAAAGATGTGTTCAAGACTATCAAGTACGGCTATATGGACAAGGGTATGAAAAGCTGGAAAGACGATTTTCCACCCAAGCAACTTCAAGAACTGGCCAGTTATGTGAAGTCGCTGCACGGCACTAAGCCTGCTACGCCTAAAGCTCCACAAGGCGACCTGTATGTAGAAGCAGGGACCAAAGCACCCGCAGCCGCTACAGCTCCCAAAGCAGACTCTGCTGCCAAGAAATAAATTTCCCGGTGTGCCCGGGTCGCAATTCGACCCGGGCACGTCAACCGGTTTTCAGTTTCAATGCCAAATACCGATCACCATGCAAAGTGACGTCAACAGTGCCCAAAGTACCACCTCCTTTAGAGATAAGGTGTCTACAGTGGATCAAAAAGGGAAACGCGTTTGGGTGTTCCCCCAAAAACCAAGCGGAAAGATTTACAACATCCGCAACTACGTAAGTTACCTCTACTTCGCAACATTCATCTTGTTGCCATTCCTCCAATACGATGGACATCCACTGTTTTTGGTCAACATCCTGGAACGCCGTTTCATCCTTTTCGGCCAGATTTTTTGGCCCCAGGATTTTTTCATCTTCGCCCTCGCCATGGTACTCTTCGTAGTCTTCATTGCGTTGTTCACCGTCGTTTTTGGCCGCGTTTTTTGCGGATGGGCCTGCCCCCAGACGTTCTTTCAGGAGATGCTGTTCCGCAAAATCGAATTCTGGATGGAAGGCGATGCCGCACGGCGCAAAATGCTGGACAAGCAACCGTGGAATGGCGACAAAATCATAAGGCGTGGAGGCAAATGGGCCATGGAGTGGGTAGTGAGCTTCCTGGTGGCCAACGGCTTCCTCGCCTATATCATAGGGGTGAACGAACTGGGCAAAATCATCAACGAACCTTTCTACATGCACATCGGCGGGCTTTCCGCAATTGCAGTTTTCACCTCGGTGTTTTTCTTTGTCCAAGTTTGGATGCGGGAGCAGGTATGTACCTTGATTTGCCCGTTCGGAAGGATGCAGGGGGCACTGCTCGATAAAGATTCCATTGTGGTTGCGTACGACTATGTAAGGGGCGAGCCACGCGGGAAAATCCATAAAAACGAAGCCCGCGCCATAGGCGATTGTATAGACTGCGGACAGTGCGTGAGGGTGTGCCCAACGGGTATAGATATCCGCAACGGTACACAGTTGGAGTGCATCAATTGTACGGCTTGCATTGATGCCTGCAACAACATGATGACCGCTGTAGGCCTGCCCACAGGATTGGTGCGCTACGACTCGGAAAATTCCATTGCACAAAAACAGCCGCATAAGTTTACAGGCCGCATGAAAGCCTACTCGGCAGTTATGGGCATATTGATGGTTGCCCTGGTGGGGCTGCTGTTCAGCCGTACGGATGTGGGCATCACGATATTGCGCACCCCCGGCCAGCTGTATCAGGAGCAGCCCAACCACCACATCAGCAACCTCTACAACTACAAGCTCCTCAATAAGACCTTTAAAGACAAGGAAGTGGAGCTCCGCCCCGAAAATTTCAATGGCACCATCAAACTTGTTGGCGAATCCAAAATCTTGATTCCCAAGGATGGTTCCACTTCAGGTGCGATGTTCATCTACCTCGACTCGACTGAAGTGACCCACCGTAAAACCCAACTTAAGATTGGCATGTATGAGGGTGGCAAGAAAATCAAGACCATCACCACCAACTTCCTCGGGCCGTTCTCGGGTAGCTGATGGCAAGCCAGTTTCGGTACAGCATTTGTCAATAAAGTTTAAATTTTAATAATTATGAAATTCAATTGGGGTTGGGGCATTGCCCTCTTTTATAGCGGGTTCGTAGTGCTCATTTTGGGGCTGGTGATAGGCAGCAACAAGCAGGAAGTCGATTTGGTCTCCAACGACTACTATGGTGAGGAACTGGCATACCAAAAAGTAATAGAAAGCAGTAAGAATCAGGCGGGGTTGTCGAAACCGGTGGAGATTCATGCCAATGCCGATTCGGTATTCCTGCACTTCCCGGCAGAGTTTCAAAACAAAGTACTGAAGGGCAAGCTTGTATTCTATGCACCGTCCAATCCCAAATGGGATCACGATATTGCTATCGCGGTAGGCGGAGATGCCAATTTCGCAGTGAGCAGGAAGGGATTGCAGCACACGAAATTCGTCTTGAAAATCAACTGGACTGCCGACGGTAGGGAATACTATCAGGAATCCGATTTGTCACTGCTCTAATCCGCTACCATGAGCTCTGTATCGTTATCGGTCGCGTTTTTGATGGGTTTTACCATGAGCCTGCATTGTGCCGGCATGTGCGGTCCCATCATGACGGTGATGCCGTTCCAAAAGTTCGGGGGCATAAAAAAGGCCGCAGCCATCGGGCTGTACCACTTGGGTAGGATTTCGGTGTATGCCCTATTTGCAGTGTTGCTTCATTCGTTCAAGGGTGTCTTCAACCCAAGGGTTCAGCAATATGTATCCGTAGCCTTGGGTATCGGTTTGTTGGTGGCCGGTTTCGTCTCCTTTTTTCCGGCCAACAAATGGAAAATCAAACTGCCCTGGGCCAACTTCGTGAGGCGCACCTTGGGTAAGCTGATTTGGGAAGGTGGCTTGGGCAGCATCATGGGTGCCGGTATGCTCAACGGCATGCTGCCCTGTGGGCTGGTATATGTCGCACTTTCGGCATCGCTATCGGCCCCCACGGTAGGGCAAGCCGCGTTGTTTATGTATGCGTTTGGGTTGGGCACGATGCCCATACTCTTGGGGGTCATCTTGCTCAGTAAGTCCAACGTGGGGCGCGTCACTGCAAATTTTCTACACTTGCCTTCCCTCAAGCGGTTGGTGCCCATGCTGATGCTGTTTTTCGGGGGCGTCTTCGTATTGCGCGGCATGAATTTGGGCATACCCTATCTCAGTCCCAAAGTAGAATTGGGCACCAACCATGCCATCAAGTCTTGCTGCTGTTGCCACAAGCCGAAGCAGTAGGGGTTTTCGCCAAGCCGGATATTTGCAAATGCCTTTTCAATTGCCTATCTGATTTACAGTTGATAAGGTTTTTTCTGCATTTTAAATCTGCTTTCGGCTGAATTCATTAATTTGTGCGCAATGAAAAACAGTCTCGTAATAGCTATACTTTTAATGTCCTCGTCTCTATCTGCGCAGACCATTTCTACTGTAGTGGGTAATGGTGTTCCAGGGTTCGCAGGCGACTTTGGTCCCGCCAGTGCTGCCGAGTTGAATAATGTAAACTCCATCTTTGTTGACCCAATCGGGCTGGTGTATTTGTCTGATGCCCTCAATCAGCGTATCAGGCAATTAAAAGATTTCGTCACTATCATCACTTCTGCCGGTGACGGTATTGCAGGCTACAGTAGCGATGGCATCCTTGCCACGACTTCGGAGCTTAACCAACCCGGCGGTGTCGTAGCCGATGCGCACGGAAATATCTACATCGGCGACTACTACAATAATCGAATCCGCAAGGTTGCATTTGGCACAGGCATTATATCCACCATCGGGGGGACTGGAGCAATGGGATACGGCGGCGACGGCGGTCCCGCAAC
>CAIVHI010000139.1 GCA_903905685.1 uncultured Bacteroidota bacterium
GTCGTTGATATAGAAATTGCCGGCACTATTGGTGAGGCGTTTCGTCATGAATTCCACCGCATAGCGGTCGCGGGCAAATATCGCACCCGTCAATGCATACGGCGACGTTTTGTCGAGTACGTCCAGCATTCCTATCCAATTGTCGGCATCATAAGTATGAATGGTGAGAACGGGGCCGAAGATTTCTTCGCACATCGTCACATAATCCGGCGCGGCTGCTTCAATCACTGTTGGCTCGATGAAATAGCCGTGCGTACGGTCATAATTGCCGCCGTATGCGATGGTGGCGGCACCATTGCTGTGACGCACTCCGTCTATGTAGCGGGTGATGCTGTTGAAGGCCTTTTCGTCAATAACGGCATTGATGAAATTGGTGAATTCGTCCACCCTGCCCATCTTCATGGTTTTCAACTCGGCAAAAAGTTTCGACTTGATTTCCTCTGCCAGATTTGATGGCAAGTAAGCCCTGGAAGCGGCCGAACATTTTTGCCCTTGATACTCGAATGCGCCACGGGCCAAGCCGGCTACAACCGCATCTACATCGGCAGTGGGATGAACGAAAACGAAATCTTTTCCTCCGGTTTCTCCAACAATGCGGGGATAAGATTTGAAGCGGGCAATGTTCTCGCCAATGCTCTTCCACATAGATTGGAAAACACCGGTGGACCCGGTAAAGTGCACACCCGCAAAGTCGGGATGCGCGTAGCAAATGTCGCCCACCATGGCGCCCGGAGGGTATACAAGGTTGATGACGCCTGCCGGCAAGCCTGCCTCCATGAGTATTTCCATAAATACACTTGCGGAGTAAACTTGGGTGTTGGCACATTTCCAAATAACCACATTGCCACACATGGCCGGGGCAGTGGGCAGGTTGCCGCCAATGGCGGTAAAGTTGAATGGGGTCACTGCAAGTACAAAGCCTTCAAGCGGGCGGTATTCGAGCCTGTTGTTCATGCCGCGGGGCGACAAGGGTTGGTCTTTATAGATGCGGCTCAGGAAGTGCACATTGAATCTCAAAAAGTCTATCAGCTCGCATGCGCTGTCTATTTCCGCTTGATAGGCGTTCTTGCTTTGGCCCAGCATGGTTGCCGCATTCATTTTGAAGCGGTACTTGGTGGCCAGCAGTTCGGCAGCCTTCATAAATATAGACGCGCGATGTTCCCAACTGGTTGCTGCCCAATGCTCGCGGGCGGCCAGGGCGGCACTTATGGCTTGATGCACGTGTTCGGCACCCGATGCATGATAGTGGCCTAACAGGTGGGCCGTCTCATGCGGTGGGCGAATCTCTTTCCGGTCGCCGCTGCGCACTTCCTTCCCGCCAATATACATGGGGATGTCGCGGTGGATGGATTTCAGGTCGGCCACTGCTTTTTGCAGCGCCTTGCGTTCGTGACTGCCGGGGGCATAACCCAAAACCACCTCATTTTGCGGTTCGGCAAAGTCGAAATATGCGTTGTTCATGACTAAATCTTTTTTCTTGGATTGACGCTGCAAAGTTAGGCTTTCGAGGTGTCTTTTTTCTATCGGGATAGCGGGCCTCGAGCCGGCCTGTGCATACAAGATGTTAATCATGCAGCCGGCTGACGACCATCATCGGTTCCGTAAGTGTGAAAATTCGTACATTTGTATGGTTAATTATGTATTTTATGCGCAAAACGTTGTTGCCATCCTTGGTCTTGGCATTTTTGGCCCTGTTCCTCATACCCCCTCATCGTGCATCGGCGCAAGATGTTACTGTTTCTTACCAGTCATTCTACGATGAGCTTTCGCCCTATGGCCAGTGGATTGCGGATTCGGAATATGGTTATGTATGGGTACCCAACGTAGACGATGAATTTAGGCCCTATTTCACCGACGGTTTTTGGGCTTGGACCGAATATGGCAATACTTGGGTGTCTGACTACCCGTGGGGTTGGGCGGCGTTCCACTATGGCCGTTGGATTTTCAATGAATATTATGGCTGGATATGGGTGCCGGGTACTACTTGGTCGCCCGGTTGGGTGGCTTGGCGCTGGGGTGGTGGTTTTTATGGATGGGCACCACTGATGCCCGGTATGGAGTGGAATGGCGGTGAATATGGTTGTGCAGTAGACTGGTGGGTATTCATGCACCCAAACCATTTGTACAAACACCACTACGTCCGCGAAATGCGGGCCGACTTTTTGCGTGGCCCACGCCATACCGCATTGTTATTGAAGAACTCGAAGCCGAGTACCGCGAAGGTGCAGTATAACGGTGTGAATTATGTTTGTGGCCCACGCCCCGAGTATTATAAGAAGAATACCGGCAAGGATGCCCCTGTTTACCATTACCAAGCCGGTACGGCCAAGGGTAAAGACTTTGTTGGTGGAGCCACAATATCCACATTCCGTCCGGGCACGGTGGTTGCCGAAATACCCAATACACCCCGCCCGGCCCCAAAACGAATCATACCTGCCCAAACCCGCGTCAACCTTCCAGGATCGCAGCAAAACGGTTGGAGTGCACCCCGCCAATTTAAAGTGCAACAGCGGGCCGCCGACCCGGGTTGGAACCGTTCTACGCAACCTGTTTCGCCGCCTTATCACCCCAGTGTGATGCCCCGAATGGAGGGCCCACGCCCTTCCGGAGGCAACGCACCACACCCAAGCGGCGGCTCGGCGCGCCCAAGTGGCGGTAGGAAATAGGCCCCGTGTTTGTCCTGTGCCGTAAAAGCCACTAAAATGGATTCGTTGCGGTTAATGCCATACGGCTTGGTTTTAACCCGCAATTACACTTCCTATGATGTTGGTTTTTATTGAAAAAATAAGTCGAATTGTTTGGCAAAATACCGTGTATTCGCGTTAATTTTACGGTTGCATTTTAAAGTGTGCATCGTATGAAGAAAGCACTACTCGCCCTAGTTGCGGTTTGTTTGGGCTTGATGGCTCAAGCGCAAATCGAACCCTCGCCAACCTCCCTGTCTTTCACGGCTCCAGTGGGGTCGTGTTCAGGTGCGCAGGTGGTCTCTGTAAACGTCAATGTCATCTATTCGGGTTCGCCGGCCCTTACGGTAATCGCTCCTCCGGGCTACCGCATTTCGCCCGATGACACGTCTTGGGCATCCACCATTCAAATACCCTTGATTTCGGGTGTAAACTTGGGCGTGCAGATTTATGTGGAATTTTGCCCCACCATGGCGCAGCCGTATCCTGCGGGTTTGGTGCTCTCTACCCAAACTATGCCGGCATATTACTTGCCATTGTGTGGCAATGGCGATTGTCCGCAAACCATTTCCGCATCATCGGGAACGTTCTCGCTGTTTGTAAACGAGCTTTGCCCCGGCCCGGGCATCACATTTGTGAACAATACCTACAGTGCATCTCAGTTTGTGGTCACCCAGTATGGCGATGAAACCCACGATACGGCCACTATGCTCCCCGGCATTGGCTCGTCGGCCGCATACGCATTCAATACCCACAATTACCAACTCCCCGGTGCATATACCTTGAAGAGCATCCTGTATAGCGGTGGGGTAGCGGCAGATTCCGCCACCTACTCCTTCCAATACAAGTTGTGCAACACCATTCCGGTATACTACTTTGCCGATGTGGATGGTGACTGCACATATACCGCCGGCACCGACTACTATAATTCCCGTCCCGTCTCCACTGAGGTTGATTCCAATGGTGTGGCGGTTGATACCGTGAGTGCTACCTCCGGGTTTTACTATGTTGCATATGGCATTCCGGGCGATGTATATACTTTCAAAGCCCTCAACCTGCCTTCATGGTACCAGCTTTCTTGTGCGTCTGCCGTTGTTTCAGATACCATAAAGTCCGGCCTTTACAACGACCAAGCAAATTATATCGGGTTGAAGTGTGCTGCGAGTTCAGAATACGACTACGCCGTTTCGGTGTCTCCGGTTGGTACAGGGCACCACTTTCAGGAGTTTAACGTGTTGACTTCGAGAACCCGTTGCGCATCCGCACCGTCAAAGGTGACCGTGCATTACAGCCCCCACTACAAGTTCTATGAGGCATGGCCAATGCCCGATTCCGTGTATGGCAACACGTTGGTTTGGAATTTGGATACCGTCACCACAACCGACATCACTTCTTCCATTCGCGTAGCAATACATATCACCGACCCATCGCTCTACCTGACTCCCGGCGACACCGTACAAACCGACGTTAGGATCACCCCAACTACAGGCGATGCAGATACTTCCAACAACTACTGTGTGCGCACCGACACCGTTAAGGGCTCTTATGACCCCAACAGCATGGTGGTGGTGCCGAACACGTGTATAGCGCCCAACGTGGCCACCAATCTGAATTTCTTCGTCAATTTCGAAAACACGGGCAACGATACCGCCCACAACATCTATGTATTGGACACCCTATCTGACCTACTCGACCCCAATTCATTTCAAATTCTGGGCGCAACGGCGGTCATGAACGTTATGAAGTTCAAGGGCGGTGGGCACAACATCCTGAAGTTCGACTTTCCGAGCATCAACCTTCTTGATAGCAGTCATCACGGGCTCTGTACCGGCACGGTACAATACGGCATCAACACATTACCAACTGTGGCTTCAGGTGCAACCATCACCAACGAAGCGGGGATTTACTTTGACGATAATGCCGTCGTGATGACCAACCAGTCGCTGAACAATATTGGCTGCCCTTCATTGGTGAAAGTAGTGGAGCGTGCAGGTTCTATCGCCCTCCATCCCAACCCGTCTGCCGGAATAGTGACTTTGGCAGTTTCGAATGCCGATTACACTCATTACGATGTGGCAACGGTTATGGGTCAAACGGTGCTTGCCGGTGGGGTCGCCGGTGCGCAAACCCAAATAGACATCTCGGAGCTTCCTGTTGGCGTATATTATGTTACGGTGAGCGGTTCGGGAATGCGGGTTGTAGCCAAACTGGTAAAGCTGTAGGGGCCCTACAGCTTTACCAGTTTGGGCTGCAGCACCAATATCGTTCATTAATCAAAACGAACCTTTTATATATGCCGGCTTTTGGTGCCAAACCGAAAGCCGGCATTTTGTTGCCCCTATAACCGTTAAGATGAAACGGTTGGTATAGCAATGGGAGTGCCCATGCCGACTTTAGGCATTATACGATTTGCACGAACGGACTCCGCCGCGAAATGGCAGGACCGGTTATTTTACCTTCCCTTCAATTTCGACACGATGGCCTTGTACTTGGCAAAGGAGTCGGCGTTTTGGGTGGACTTGTAGTAGCGGGCCAAAACCAGGTAGGGGTAGAAGTTGCCTGCATCAACTGACGTTGCTTGGTGCAGCCAGGATAGTGCGGAATCGGGATGGTTTGCACTGAAATAACAATCGGCAATGTTCAAATAGGGATTGATGAAGCTTGGGTTGACGGCTATCGCCCTTTTGTAGAGCTCGGTGGCTTTGCCAAAGTCTTTCCGCGAAAAATGCACATAAGCGAGGTTGTTGAGGTTTTTGTCGTCGTTAGGGAAAATCTCAACGGCTTTCGCCATGTGCACCTCTGCGGAGTCCAGATTTCCAAGATATCCGAAAGTTGTTCCCAACGCGGCTTGTGCATCGCCAAATTCCGGCAATACCGCAACCGCCGTACGGAGATAAAAGATGGCTTCGTTCCGGTAGCCGGTGGCGAGTTTCGAGTCGTGCTCGTCGAGGGCTTTTTTGCTCAGTTCCAATCCCAAGTAAAAATTGAGCCGGGCAGATTGCGGTGCTTTCACGAGGTCGGCCTTGTAAAGTGTATAGTTGTCGGCCCAGTCTCGGTTGCGCAGCAGGGTCATTGTGCCGAAAACCAAGGCAACGGGAATGAAGACATATTTTGCTGTGGCCAGTTTTCGGGTCAGAAAACGGTCTACAACCAAGGGAAAGGCCATACAGAATCCTGCCGATGCCGAAAACGCCAACCTTTCTCCCATGGCTGTGCCAATGAGGAAGGGGATGTTGGTGAACAGCGAAATGGTAATAAAGAAAAATGCGATTCCGAATGCAATGGGGCCGTTCTTGCCGGTGCGGAGCGATTGAGCTACAAAGGAAATCATGCCCGTAATTGTGGCCAACGCCACCCAAACCATGGGATTGGCGAAGGAGGTGAGGGTAATGGATGCAAAAGAATAATCGCAAACGAGTGGTGACGGGAAGACCAACAGCAGCATGTACTTACCCAGTACCCACAAGCCTGTTGCCAATCGCGATGCGAAACCTGCGCCGGGCGATGCAAAAACATTGTCGGCAAAACTCACCCCATGCACCATAGCCCCCGAGCCATCGAAATGCTGTAGAACCGCATTGCGGAGCACCAAAAAAATCGCAACCGGTACAGCCGTTGCCGCCGCCAGCCCTATCAATTTGGCTTTTGGGGACGACGATGCCCGCCGCATGAACCAAACCATCCATGCGGCTACGGCGAATGTCAGGCCCGTTTCTTTCGAAAGTAGGGAGAGCAGCAAACAGGCAGCAGCAACAATGGGCATCGCCTTGTTCCCTCTACGAAGGAACGAGTCTACAGCCAAAAGCCCCGACATCCCGAATAGGAAGCACAACAATTCGTCGGCACTTTTGATATTGGCAACCACCTCGGTATGAATGGGGTGCACGGCAAAGATCAGGGCCCCTCCAAAGGCCGCCAAGATGGAATGTTGAGGCAGGAACGATTTCAAAAAAGCGAACAAGGATAGTGTGCAGCCCACAAACAGCAGGACGTTCACCAAGTGGAAGTTGGATGGGTCGCCGCCGCCTGCGCCACACAGCGATGCGAATAAGGATAGCGTGAGTGGGCGGTAGAGGTTATTTACGGCATTGGCGCTGTAGCCGGCCCTATAGGGCGTAGACCAGATTTCGGAGATACCGCCAATACCTTTTGCCACCACCTTATTGTTAACTATGGCCACATAGTCGTCCATCACAAAGCCATGATGTAGGGTGTTGGCATAAACCAAGAATGCGATGCCCGCCAATATGACGGCCGGCAAAAAGGCCGACCCGAAAGGAGACGTTTGTTTTGGGCTATAAGCACCCGCGGGGTGAGTAGGGGTAGTGAGGGAATTTGGGGCTGCCGATTTGTTGTTCTTTTGGTGTGTAGTCACTGTCGTCAAGATTTGGACCTGCGGCCCTCGATTAGAAACATTCAAATATACACATCTGCATAAGAAATGGTAAAGAGGGTATGCGGAATAAGTCGGGAAATGCTGGTTTTTGAGGATGGAGGGGAGCCGTTTTTAAAATATTTTTCCGTTTTTCAGATTGATAATCAATAAGTTACGTAACCAGTGTGGTTTTTTTTAATTAATTTTTTGGCAAAGTCGGAGCACGTGTCTAAATTTGCCTTCCCAAAAAACAGGTGCCCAAAACATGGGTAGTAGTAACGGGAGTTCAAAGATATTAAACACCATTTAGGAAATGAGACACTTAAGTTTTAAGACCCAGTCGGCTAATGAAAAGATAGTGAAGCGCGATTGGTATGTAGTCGACGCGACCAACCTGACATTGGGTAGGATGGCATCGAAAGTGGCTTCCGTATTGCGCGGAAAAAACAAGGCGTATTTCACACCGCACTTCGATTGTGGAGACAACGTCATCATCATCAATTGTTCGAAAGTCATCCTGACCGGCAAGAAGATGGACGATAAGGAATACCAAACGTTCTCGGGTTATCCCGGTGGCCGCAAGGTTGAAATGGCCCGCGACATGGCAGCACGCAATCCCGGTTTGATGGTAGAACGTGCCGTAAAAGGTATGTTGCCGAAGAACAGGCTCGGAAGGGCGATGTACAAAAAGCTGTTCGTTTACGACGGTGCCGAGCATCCCCATAAAGCACAGACTCCCAAACCCCTGAGCGCCTAGTTTCGGCAGTCTGACATCCCATTTAACCAAAAACATTAGCAAATACAATGGAAAAACAAAAAAACGCAGTCGGCCGCAGAAAAGAGGCAGTAGCCCGTGTCTATATGAGCAAGGGTACAGGGACTGTAACTGTGAATGACAAGGACTACAAAGCATATTTTCCGGTAATGTACCTTCAAAATCAAGTTGAACTCCCGTTCAAGACACTTGAGATGACCGGTCTTTACGATATTGTGGTGAATGTACAGGGCGGTGGCCCCAAAGGCCAAGCAGAAGCCATTAAAATGGCGATTGCCCGCGTGCTGTGTGTAGAAAATCCCGAATTCCGTCCGGCTTTGAAAAAAGCAGGTCTTATGACACGCGACAGCCGTATGGTGGAACGCAAGAAATTTGGTAAAGCGAAAGCACGCCGCAGCTTCCAGTTCTCCAAACGTTAATCTTTCCGCTCGCGCCAAAACATTATTCATCAACAAGATTTTAATCCAATGGAAGATATTAAGACATTACACCAGCAACTGCTTGAAGCGGGCGTCCATTTTGGTCACCTGAAGAAAAAGTGGAACCCCAAGATGTTGCCATACATCTTTGCCGAAAAAAACGGTATCCACATCATTGACCTCAACAAGACCATCGATGGTTTGGAAGAGGCCGCCGCTGCACTGAAATCCATCGCGAAAAGCGGTAAGAAAATCATGTTCGTGGCCACCAAAAAGCAAGCCAAGGAAATCGTTGCTGAGGCTGCCGCCAAAGTGAACATGCCCTTCGTTACCGAGCGTTGGTTGGGTGGTATGCTCACCAACTTCTCCACCATCCGCAAGAGCGTGAAGAAGATGCAGAGCATCGAAAAAATGCTCCAAGACGGCACCATGGACAGCGTTACCAAAAAAGAACGCCTGACCCTGACCCGCAGCAAGGAAAAAATGGAAAAAGTACTCGGCGGTATCTCCCAAATGGGCCGTGCTCCTGCCGCAGTATTCATGGTAGATATCAGCCACGAACACATTGCTCTGGCAGAATCCAAGCGTTTGGGTATCACTACTTTCGCAATGGTGGACACCAACAGCGACCCTACTAAGGTAGATTTCCCCGTTCCTTCTAACGACGATGCTACTAAATCAATCGCCATCATAACCAATTACCTCACCGCAGCCATCATGGAAGGTCTCCAAGAGCGCGCGCAGTTGAAAGAAGTGGATGAAGACAATGGTGAAGAAATGACCGACAGCCGTTCTCGCAGCTTGGAATTAGGTGGTGAAGAAGAAGGCGGCAACAAGCGCGGAAGCGGTGGTGCCGGCGGTGGTAGCGGTCGCGCCAAGAGCGCACGCCCCGCAGGCGGTCCCGGTGCACGTGGCGGCAGTGGTCGTCCGGGCGGTGGCGCAGGTGGTGGCAGTCGCCCCGGCGGCGGCGGCGGTGGCCCAAGGCGCAACTAATGCCTCGTCTCATTTCCGGTGGCGAGGGCATTCAACTACTATTGGTGAGTGCATTAGTCCAAATGGAAATGCCAAAAAATAACACACCATTAAAGCCCCGTCATTGGGGCTTTAATGTTAAAAACCGAATTTTGCATCCCAATACAATAAAATTAGTAAGAAAAACAATAAAATGAGCACAGTATCGATATCGGCAGCCGATGTAAACAAGCTGCGTCAACAGACAGGTGCCGGCATGATGGACTGCCGCAAGGCCCTCATGGAAAGTAACGGCGATTTTGAAAGCGCAATTGACTACCTGCGCAAAAAAGGCCAAAAAGTGGCCGCCAACCGCAGCGACCGCGAAGCCAAAGAAGGCGTTGTAATAGCCAAAGCAACTGCCGACAACACCTATGGTGTATTGGTTCAACTCAGTTCAGAAACCGACTTCGTTGCAAAAAATGAAGACTTTATCGCGTTTGCACAACACGTAGCCGATATTGCCCTTGCATCGAAAACGACTACCGCTGAAGACCTGAAGGCCTCTCCTATGGAGGGTGCAACCGTTGGCGACAAACTGCTGGAAGTAGTAGCCAAGATTGGTGAAAAAATCGACATCGTACGCTTCGAACAAATCACGGCCGATGCAGTCATCCCATACATCCACTCCGGATACCGCATTGGTGTGTTGGTGGGTATGAATGCTGCTCCCAGCGAAGCCATATTGACAGCAGGCAGGGACGTGGCCATGCAGATTGCAGCCATGAACCCACTGGCTATCGATTCCGACAGTGTATCTCCCGATATGCTTGCTCGCGAAAAAGCCATTGCCGTAGAGCAAGTTATGGCTGAAGGCAAAACCGGCGACATGGCTGAGAAAATCGCCATGGGCAAGTTGAACAAGTTCTTCAAAGAAAACACTTTGTTGCCACAAGCTTTCGTAAAAGACAACTCCAAGACCGTTGGCGACTACCTGAAGTCGGTACAAGGCGGCCTTACTGTGGTGTCTTTCAAAAGGCTGATGGTAGGTTGATTTTTTCTTTTCTTCAAAAGGCAACGAGCCGCCCCAATCGGAGCGGCTCGTTGCCTTTTGTACGTCTGTGTAATGAAGCTATTTCTTCTTTTTGCCGAAAAGGTAGCCCCAGAACCGTGCAAACCAATCCCACCATTTCTTTTTCTTGGTGCCCAGCCTCTTCTCTTTCTCACCCACTGCAAAACCCATGTCATAGGCATTGATGGGGTCCTTTATTTCATCAGGAGCATACTTGCTTGGTGGAATGGTGTTGAAATTCTGAAGCGCCAGGTTGTGCGCCCGTCCTGCAAAACCGTCGGCATATCCCGCATCATAGGCACATCCTGCGCATTGCTGCAAAATTTTGGTGTAGTGCTTCTTACTTTGCGGCAATGTGTCGAACAATTTGTCGTAGACGTGTTCTTTAGTACATTGCATAATTCTCGTTTGAATCAAAAGTAGCTAATTTCGATTACGTAATGGGATGGGGACACGTTAACGCTGTTTAAAAAGTAGCGTTGCGAAGGGAGTTTTGCCAATTTACCCTATTGGTGCAGATTAATCTAAAATTGAACGTTATGAACTATTTGGGTCATGCCTATTTGTCGTTTGGAACTCCGGGGATTTTGTTGGGCAACATTGCGGGCGACCACTATAAAGGGTTGACGGTATTGGAAGGCTTGCCCGAGGATTTGCGCAAGGGTGTTGTGCTGCATCGCAAGATTGACCAATTCACCGATATGCATTTTGCGTCCCGTCAAGCCATGCTGTTGTTTAGGCAGGATTATGGCCTCTATGCCGGTGCCATAACCGACACGCTTTTCGATCACTTTCTAGCTAATGATGGCGGTATTTTCACGTCAGACTCCGATTTAAGGGCATTTAGTCACGGTGTCTATGCCCAGCTCGATACTATGACGGTGCACTTCCCCGAAAAATTCGGGACGTATTATGGGCATATGAAACAGCACGACTGGCTGTTCAATTACCACAGTGTGAAAGGGGTGGAGCAGTCGCTAGGCGGCTTGTCGCGCCGTGCAAAATACATGAAACCGCCCAGTAGGGCTTATGAAATATTTTTGGAAGAATATTATAAAATTAATCAATTTTACAACGGCCTTATAGTCGACCTCGTCCGTTTTGTAAGAACCGAGATGGAAGCTTGAGCAGAAGTATTATAAAGTGAAAGTTAATTAATTGGAGATAAAATTCCTGTCTCCCGTTTCAAGTTTTTCACGAAATTTGATGCCGCCCGACGCGGTTTCTGCTTCGCCGATGTTTGTGGACTGACGCCAATCCTATCGTAGCGTGCGATAAGCTGACGCTTGGCTGCAAGAGGTTTATAAAAGTTAAAATGCATAATACGCGGTTTGACGTACACCCCAATAAGGTTATTCCTACGAAGAATCGGCAACAGGAACAAAAAAGGATTCAAATAACCAACATTCGACAATATAGGTACTTTGCCCATGCACCTTCGGTTCTCTTTCAAGCTGGTAACGCCGTTCCTTTGCCTTATGTTGCTGGCATGCCATTCCAACTCCCAAATGGTGTCTGCCCGCACCAACAGTGTGGGTTTTCATGAAAGCCCATTGAGGACCATCCCCATGCCTATGGTGTTCGATACGCTGAGCGCACAAACTCGGGAAATCACTTACAAGCTTGACCGGTTCTACGAGCGGGAAATTAAGGCGGGATTCAACGGAAGCGTATTGATTGGCTACCAAGGTCGCATCATCTACGAACGCTCCTTTGGTTATGCCAATCGCGAAGCCGGCGTCTTGCTAGACCACAATAGTTCTGGACAATTGGCATCGGTCTCCAAAACCTTCACCGGAGGCGCCATTCTATATCTGTATGAACATAAGTACCTCGATATCAATGAGAAGGTGCAAAAGTACATTCCGGAGTTCCCTTATCCGGCCATAACCGTGAAGATGCTGCTCACGCACCGGTCCGGCCTGTCCGACTACTCCCATTGGTACCTCGGGCACATCAACGACTTCAGTACTCCCATCACGAACAAAATAATGATAGACATGATGGCGAAGTTCAAGCCGGCATTGGAGTTCAAGCCCGATACCCGCTTTAAATACTGCAATACCAACTATGCATTGTTGGCCATCATTGTGGAGCGTGTTACCGACATGTCGTTCCCTGATTTCATGTCCAACTACATTTTTAAGCCTTTGGGTATGGAGCATACCTTCATTTATGACCCCAACGTTCCTCTACCGCCCTTTGCCACACAGAACTATGACCACGGATGGAAGCGCCAACAGGTGATGTTTGCAGATGGGGTGTATGGAGACAAAGGCGTATATAGCTCCGCAGAAGACATGTATCGCTGGGACCAGTCTTTTTACCAACGTAAATTGTTGAGCAATGAAACCATAGAAATGGCCTACGGACCATGCTCTTTCGAGAAGCCGGGGGTTAAAAACTATGGTTTAGGCTGGCGGATGTTGTGCTTCCCCAATGGCAATAAAGTGATTTACCATAACGGCTGGTGGCACGGCAACAATACGTCTTTCTACCGTTTCATCAAAGACAACCTCACCATCGTGGTGCTCGGCAACCGATTCGACAAGGGCATTTACAGCCAAGCACCCCAGATATACAGCATTTTGTGTGGTGTGCCGGTTGAGAAGGGCTTCGACTCGGAAGACTAATCGTATAGGAATCACAACGCGGAAACAGGACAGATTATGGGCTATAAAGACATTCCGGCAGGTTGTGTGCTGCAAACTATCAAGGATTGCTATGAGGGCAAATTGGTGACCGATTCGCGCTCTCCGGCGGGCAACTGGTTGCAATTCACCTTGGAGCATATAGAAAAAGGCACCGCCACCCTGAGTATCGAGGTTCGGCACGAAATGACCAATCCTTACGCACATATTCATGGTGGCATGATGTGCCTCATCATAGACGAAGCCATAGGGTGGGGGGTAGCCAGTATGGATACCGACAACCATTACACCTCCATGAGCCTCAATACCGACTTCCTCTATGCAGTACCTGCCGGTGTTAGGATACGGGCCATGTCGCGGGTGATACGCGCGGGCAAGCGCATTTGCAATGTGGAGTGCCATGTATACGACCCGCAAGATCGACTCCTGGCTCATGCTACCAGCAACCTGATTGTAACGGGGATGCAGTATCAATAGCCAATCACGGCGGGCCTGGGGTGTCCTTATTTGCAGGTGTATTTAAACGGGGCCTATTCGCAGTTTATTTTGGGTTCGGGGTTACCTCAGCCTCCCTCATGTAGTCGTATACAAACTTGTTTCACGAGTCAACTTAAAAATCAAAGCGGGGTGCCCCAATGGAGGCACCCCGCTTTGATTTTTATGACATTGCTAAATACTATCGCTCCAAAGTCATTCTGACTACATCGCCAACACCGTTGCCGAGCGACTTGAAGAGGTAGATGCCGCCGTTGAGGTTGCCGGGCAGGTTGATTTGGACATTGAACGAGCCGGAAACGGGGGTGAAAGCTCCTTCAAATACCTTGCGTCCCAAGATATCGGTCACTTCATAACGAACCACTTCATTGTTTTGGGTCGTGCCAATAACGTTGAACGTCCCTTTGTTGGGGTTGGGTGCAATGGCCAATTCGTTGATGTGTTGGGCAACGCTGTGAACTTCCGAGGGAATGATACCCACCGTGATAGTAGGCATGGCTTCGGCAGCGGGGCAGTTGCCGCTTCCGGTTACAATGCAAGTCACATTGTTGGTGCCCGTAACATAGTTGAGTACGTATACGTTGGAGGTTGCTCCGTAAACCAAAGTTCCATTTACTACCCATTGATAGGTAGGTGCGGGGCCACCGCCCGATGTGAGGGCTGCCACCAGGGTGTCGTTGTGGCCGTATGGCACCAATGCGCCGCCGCTTGATGTAACTGTAACCACCGGTGTAACTACAGGAACGGTATGCATCACCACCGTAGAGCTATTTACCGTAAACGGTACTGCACAAGGTGAATTACTGGTCATTTGGCACACAATGTTGTCGTAGTTGGACGGATTGTAGGTGTATGATGGGCCTGTTGCCACAGGAACACCATTTTTCAACCAGACAAATGAAGGGTGACGACCGCCGTAAAGGTATTTTGCAGTGTAGGTAACCAAGGTGCCCGAACAAACGGTATCTGAAGGATTGATGTCGATAGATACTTCGGGAAGTTCGGTGGTATTCACGGTCATTACCAGCTTTCCAGTAACGGAATCGGGAATGGCACATTGGGCATTGCTCACCAGCACACAGGATATCGTATCGCTATTGGTAGGCGTGTATACCAATGACGAACCTGTGCCTACCGCCACACTGTTCACGCTCCAGCGGTAGGCAGGTGCGGTTCCTGCATTGGTGGTAGATGCAAAGAAGGTATCCAAAGTGCTAACGCAAACGGTGTCGCCAAGTGTTCCCGCTATGATGGAGACGGTGGGTATGAGTTTGGGCAAAACAGTCGTTATCAAGAAGTTGGAACCGGTTGGGAGGATAGCGCAAGCGTAGTTGGAAGTCATTAGGCAATACACGGTGTCGTGGTTGGCCGGGGTGTAGGTGTAGGCATTGGATGTGCTTACCAGTGTTCCATTTACCTTCCAAAGATAAGTGGGGGCTGATCCTCCCCATGTGGGCACGGCGGTGTAGGTTACGGGAAGGGTTGCACAGCTGGTGTCTCCCGGGTTTGCCGCTATCGCTACAAATGGTGCACCGAATGAGTCGACGTTGATGATCCAATAAGCGAATGTAGTTCCACACGCTGCCGTCTCCGAATAAATAACCGAATCGATGCCATGGGCAAGTCCGGTAAGGATACCTGTCGGTGAAATTATTGCGTTGGTAGTGTTGCTCACAGACCATTGTCCTCCAGTAACCGTTTCTATCAGGGAGTCTGAGGAGCCGATGCAGATGTCGGTAGGGGCGATAATCATACCTGTTGCAGCACCGAGCCCTATCGTTACGTTGAAAGTGGCCAGACTAGAGCCGCAAGCGTTGGTCACGTTGTATGAAATCACCGTGGTGCCCACTGCAACGCCGGTTACCTGACCCACGGAATTAACGGTTGCATTGCCGTTGGATGCCGACCAAGTACCGCCAAGTGCGCTGTCTGCAAGTGCAATGGTGTTTCCCACGCATACGATGCTTGAACCTGTAATTGCCGATGCAGCGCGGTCGATAGTCATCAGATAGGTAGCTCCTGTAGTGCCACAGGTATTGGTGAGATTGTAGGTGATTTCAGCCAATCCTGCACCAACGCCGGTCACTATGCCCGTCACCGGGTCAACCGTTGCTATCAGCGGGTCTCCGCTTACCCAAACCCCACCTGCGGGTGTGTCCGCCAGTGTAGAGGTGGAACCGACGCAGATTTCTCCCGTACCGGTAATGCCACCGGGATTGGGTATCGGGTTGACCGTAATTACAGTCGATGCAGTACAGCCGGCACCGGTATAGGTTACGGTATCGGTGCCCGCTGTCAGCCCGGTAAGTGCACCAGTCGTTGCGTCTATACTGGCCACCGTTGTGCCGCTGGTCGTCCAGGTACCGCCGCTATAGCTGTCTCCCAATGTAGTGGTGGTCAATTGGCAAAGGGAAGTCAGCCCGGTTATGGCAGGGAGCGATGTGCTTACTGTTGTTGGGTAGGTAGCTGTACAGCCTGTGGAGGTCAGAGTGAAGGTGATGGTGGTAGTGCCTAAAGCAAGTCCGGTTACAACACCGCCTGGAGAGGTAACGGAGGCCGTGCCGGGTACACTTGACGACCAAGTGCCCGCTCCTGAGGCGTCCGTGAAATTGACTGATGTGCCCAGGCAGATTGGCGTTGCACCCGATATTGCGGCGGGCAGGGCATTAATGGTTACCGAAGAGGTTGATGCCGTAGTGGATCCACAGGCGTTGGTAGCGGTAACGGTATAGATACCTGCACTCGTTGCTGATACTGCGAATGGGGTTGGATTTTGAAGGGCCGAAATATATGCCGATGGGCCCGCCCAGCTATAGGAGGTTGCATTCGTCGCAGTGCTGGTCAAGGTAAGGTTGGAGTTCAGGCAAACAGGGTTGGGGGTGGCCGTTGCCGTAACTGCTGTGGGTACGTTGTTGATGGTTTGGGTGCCGCCCGATGCGACCGCACCGGCGGTTCCGCCTGCTGCGACTGTAATGCCGAAGGCACCTGGCCCGGCAGTAGTCACGGTAATCGTTTTGCCCGTAATGGCGGTATTGACTACATTGGCAGTTATCCAAAAATAATAAGTTGTTCCAGGCCCGCCTGCATTGGTGAGGTTATAACCTCCGGCGATGGGGTAATTGAGGACCCCGGGGCCGATACCGACCGTAATGGCCGCGCCAACTGCGGTTGCGGTAGCAAAATTTTGGGTCGTATTGGCCCACAGTTGAAAATTGGTAACATCCGTGGTCATGGCATACGTCGAGCCCGTCGTCGTAAACCTCACATTGCTCATAGTAGTGCTCGCGCCAGATTGCCGCACGGTAAATTCGAATACGGTTTGCTGTTTAGGTGCACAAAACGTAGCGGCAGCAACGTTGCCACCAACGAAATTACCCAACGTGGAAAGTGCAAATGCA